>JAZOQA010000059.1:0-66860 GCA_045655765.1 Eubacteriales bacterium
GTCGGTAAATTCAAGCTCCTTGCAGCAAGGGTAGACAATATGAAGCCCGATGCAGTAAGAGGTCTTGCAGACACGATTAAGGCAAAGCATCCCGACGCTGTGGCGGTCTTCGCCCTCGTCTCGGACGGACGCTTGAACTTCATCGCTGCAGCAGGTCCCGATGCGGTAAAGGCAGGCGCTCACGCAGGCAAGCTGCTCGGCGAGGTTTCTGCCGTTGCAGGCGGAAAGGGCGGCGGACGCCCCGACAGTGCAATGAGCGGCGGACGTGACCTTGACAAAATTGACGAGGCTCTTAAAAAGGCAGAGGAAATCCTCGCTTCTATTTAAAAGAGCTTCCCTCACCTTTTAGTCAAAAAATAAAAGAGAAGACACCGCTTCAATTTTGAGGCGGTGCCTTTTTGTATTTTAATATATAAACGTTTGTTTTGGACGTGGACAGTCGGGACAGTATTTATGAAGTATTGCTTTTCCGCATTTGCTGCAAAGCTTGGCAATCTCTATTTTAAGAATTTCGTCATACTCCGTAACTTTAAACTCTACCCCCTTTTTAAGACCGTACTTATTGCGGATAGATTTAGGAATTGTTATCTGCCCTCTTTCGTTAATTTTTATTGCTCTCATTTCCTCCCCCCCTAAAAAAATTAAAAAGTGCGTCCCCAAAAGGAACGCACCGAAAAAGTGAATCCCTTTCATTGTTGCTACACAATCTCAATCCTTTCATCAGTAGGTATGAGGAAAAAAGGAAACACCTTTTACCGAGGTTAGTTTCCTACTGATTAAAAAAGATTATTCGATTGTGTAGCGATTACATTATATCACCTTTTACCGATTTTGTCAATTCTCTTTGATAATATCTTCGGTATCTGTCTTCGAGACGATCTTGACCCTCTGTATAATGGTGAGAAATGATTGTTATCTGCCCTCTTTCGTTAATTTTTATTGCTTCCCCCCAAAAAAAATTAAAAAGTGCATAGACCGAGGTCTATGCACCAAAAACGCAGACTCCGTTTTGTCGCCAAACAATCTTTCGTAGTAAAGGTGAAACCCTACCATTAAGAAGGAGCCGCATTTTTACAAATTCAGTTCTCTTAATGGTATTACCGCAAAAAAGGCATACTATTCCTATAAAAAGAAAAGACACCTATACTACGAATATTCAGATTGTTTGGCAAGGCTATTATATCACATATTAATTTTGTTGTCAAGTTTTTGAAAAACAAAAATCATCCCCGAGCGGATAAAGCCGAAAATAGGCTCTACAACGAAAATTTAATTTCAAAAGGTTGACACGGGTGAGTATTATTTATTTTTCTTCCCCATTCGGCGAGTTCTGCTTTTAAAGAACAGGGAGAAAATAAAACCGAGCATAAGGGCAGCCGTTATTCCAACAGCCGAGGCGGAAAGTCCGCCCTCTATAATTCCTAACGCTCCGCTTTTTCCGACGGCTTCCTTTACGCCACGGGCTATATTTGCACCGAAGCCCGTAAGAGGCAAGGAGACGCCCATTCCGAACACCTCAAAAAGAGGCTCGTAAGCCCCGACAGCAAAGAGCAAAACGCCAACGGAGACGTAGAGAACGAGGATTCTCGCAGGTGTAAGCCTTGTGAGGTCTATTAGAAGCTGTGCAAAAAGGCAGACAAGTCCGCCGCTTAAAAAAACCAGAAGGAGGTTGTGCTCCATTTTATTTTCTTCCTTTCGTAGTTGTTTTTGTTTTGTCCGCCTCTATTCTCAAAGCGGGGGCTATCCCGACGATATTCTGTCCCTGAAGCGAGGTTGTGGCGTTCATTAACGCTCCCGTTGAAAGGAAAAGTATGCGGGAAAGCTCCCCACACTCAAGCTTTGGAAGAAAATGAGCGGCAAGCACCGATGCCGACGTTCCGCACCCTGATGCACCGCTGTGTGCATCCCGACGGTTAAGGTCGTATATGAGGAGAGCTGAATCACGGTGGAGGCGAGAGAGGCGAGGGTCCTTTTCATCAAGCAGCTCGTGAAGCAAGGATGTGCCGCACGCACCGAGGTCTCCGGTTACTATAAGGTCAAATTCCTCGGGCGCAATTTCCGAGTGCTCAAAATAGCTTAAAATCGTGTTCGCCGCCGCAAACGCCATAGCAGGACCCATATTGGAGGCATCTGTAGTACCTCCGTCAATAGGCACACCGACCATAAAGTCTTTAATTTTCACCCGTCCGGTTCCCCTGCCGAGAATGAACGCCCCCGCCGCTGTGGCAGTCCACTGTGCGGTCATTGCACGCTGTCCGCCGTATTCAAGAGGGGTGCGGAATTGACGCTCCGCTGTCGCATTGTGAGAGGTTGTAACCGCCGCACAAAGCCGAAGCTCCTCGTGAGAGTCCATAAATGCGGCAAGCGACAAAAGAGACTCCGCACAGGTGGAGCACGCCCCATAAAGTCCCAGCAGCGGTATGCCGAACGAATGAAGTCCGAGCGAGGTTGCTGTGCATTGATTTTGCAGGTCTCCTGCGGCAAGCAGGTCTATATCCGTGTGCGAAATTCCGCCTTTTTTGAGGGCTAAGTTTAAGCAAATTCTGCCCATTTCTCCCTCGGACATCTCCCAAGTTTTTTGTCCGAATTTGTCGCTCGGGTCACAAAAATCAAATGCCTCACCAAGCGGTCCGAGCTTCTCCTCAAGTCCGCCACAGGCGGAATATGAAAAAAAGCCTACGTCATTTTTTATTTTAATTATATTTTGCATTTAAATATCTCCAAAAATGGCTTTTTGTAAACTTAAATTAACAAATATATATAATAAACAACACCGTAGATTACACCTGAAAGCAGTCCGAAAATTATCACGGGTCCCGCCACGGTGAATATTTTTGCCCCAACTCCAAGCACGTATCCCTCGCTTGATGAGTCGAGTGCCTCGCTTGTAACTGCGTTTGAAAATCCACACACGGGAACAAGAGTCCCCGCACCCGTAAATCTCGCTATTTTTTCAAAAATCCCAAGCGCTGTCAGAAGTGCCGCTAAAAAAATAACAGAGACGGTGACGAGTGTTGTTGCAGCCTTTCTTTCGACCACCTTTAAAAAGAGAATATAAAGCACCTCTCCAAACACGCAAATAAGTCCACCCGAAACAAAGGCTCTTATGGAATTTTTTAACACGGGTGAGCCTTTCGAGTGCTTTTTTATAAGTTCTTTTTTTCTTTCCTTTGAAATCACAGTATCAAAAACCCTCTTATTTTGTTATTTTTTGTTTACATTTTTAGTCTTTTCACATCTTTTAGTGTTATTCTTTTACATCGAAAGAAGAAATATACATATTGATTTTTCAGAAAAGATGTTGTATAATATAATTGCTCTTTAAATTTTTTAAAAAAAGGGGCTTGAAAATGAAAATAAAGGCAAATATATTGGACTCCTCAGCCGTCGGACGTGCGGTAAAGCGGCTTGCGCACGAGATTGTCGAAAAGAATAACGGCACGGAGGACGTGGTTCTTGTCGGCATTTTGAGACGCGGCTCGCATATAGCAAGACGTCTTGCGAAAATGATATATGAAATAGAGGGTGGGGCTGTGCCTGTCGGCGACTTAGATATATCCTTTTACAGAGATGACCTTGGCATATATAATCAGCCGGTAGTAAACAACACCGACATTCCCTTTGATATAAATGGAAAGAACGTGATTTTAGTAGACGACGTTCTTTACACCGGCAGAACCGTGAGGGCGGCAATCGACTGCCTTTTCAGAATGGGCAGAGCGAGGACCGTTCAGCTTGCGGTTATGATTGACAGAGGACTTCGAGAGCTGCCAATAAAGGCTGATTTTGTAGGAAAGAATATTCCCACCTCACACCAGGAGAGCGTAGCTGTAAAGATGAGTGAGTGCGACGGTGAGGACAGGGTTTTTATATATGAAAAGGAGGGAGAATAATGCATTACGACAGACTTCTTGGCTACACACCGCCCGAGGAAGATGAGGACGATTTAAATGAAAAGGAAGAGTCCTGTGCTTCGGTACACGGCACACGTCTTTGGGCTATTATTTCCCTTATACTCGCCTCAGTTGGCGTTATTCTCGTTTTAGTTCCCGTAGTCGGTATCTTTTTCGGTGCTGCGGCAATAGCTTTTTCCGTCATCTCAAGAATAAAAAACGGATATTTCTACGGCACAGCGGTTGTAGGACTTATAATCGGCGTCATTGCCCTTGCCTGCTCGGGATTTTTCATCATTTACAACGCAATGAACGAGGCGGGGCTTGTACAAAACATCTTCACGGAGCTTATAAAATAGGCTTCCGTATTTAGTCATAACCGAATAAAAAACGAGTGGAGACATTGTAAACTGTGCCTCCACTTTTGTTTTGTGCTTATTTCATTGATTTTAAGGTTGAAAACCTGCGGTTTTCTTTACTTTTTTTATGTTTTTATTCTATCTCCGTTTTCCACCACTGTCGTATACTTATACGCCTATGTGGTAGAAAGCCGAAGATTTCTCAACTAAATCCGTTTGCCTATTAGGCTTCCGTATTTAGTCATAACCGAATAAAAACGAAATGAGGCATTGTTTCTTACAATGTCTCATTTTCATTTTGTTATGCTTTAATTTATTTAAGGTTGAAAACCTGCGGTTTTCTTTACAATTTATTTTTTGCCTTTTATTTTTCTTTAAGATAGAAAACAGCGGAGAATTTTAAGCCTTTTCTCCGCCGTTTTGTTTTTTATAATATAGTATCGATGTAAATAACCTCACAGCCTGAGCTGTTCCAATTCGAGTGCCAGCCAAGTGGGAGATTGTCCTCTTCAAAATCAAGGAAAATAAAAAGATTTTCGCTGTTGTGGAACGCCATCATTTCTATTTCCTCGACTGTAGATGGTATGTGTATTTCTCCAAGAGACGTGCAATTTGAAAACGCACCGGTTCCTATAAAGACTGTTTTGTCGGAAATTTTGACCTGCTCAAGCGAGGTACAGCCGTCGAAAACGTAGCTTGAAATTCTAATCACGCTCTCGGGCAAAACGATACTTTTAAGAGACGTGCAATATTGGAATGCAAAGCTTCCAATCTCTGTCAGAGTGCTTGGCAGAGTTATTTTTTCAAGCGTTTCGCAATTCATAAACGACCTTGATTTTATTGAGACCACAGTACGGGAGCCTATTTTTTCGGGAATGTTCAAGATCTTCGGATTTCCCATAATTCCCGTTATAACAATATCTCCTTTTGTATTTGTAGACCAGGAAAATGAGCCGAGTGTACCGCAATTCCAGGTTACAAGCTCCTCCTTGTCGTACCATTCCGAATGCCAGCCGTCCTGCGGCTCGGTTGACTCGCAGAACACCTTGTAGTCACCTACAAGAGCATTTTTGGAAACGGAAACAATAGACGAGGTTATTGTAATGCTCTTTACTGTGGGATTGTCGTAAAACGCAAAGGAGTTAATTCCTGTAACAGGCTTTCCATCCCATTCACTGGGAATAAAAACGTCTTCTTCTGTGCCGTGATAGCCCGTTACAACATATTGGTCAAGACCCTCGTCAAAGGTAAGTCCGTATGTGCCATTGCTGTTTAATGGCTCGTCGGTTGTCGAATCCTCAGTGCTTGGCGGAGGATTATTTCCGCTCGGTGTCACCGTAACGTCACTCCAGGAGCAGGCTGCAAGAGTTAATAAAACCGATAGAGAAACAAATAAAATTAATATTTTTTTGAAAAGGTGCATAAAAAATATTTTTCCCCTTTCTTTTTTATCATTTTCTATTTTATCACAAATTAAAGAAATTTACAACACTATTTTAAAAATTAGTAAAAACACCGTTTAATATCAAGCTTTTTTACCGTTTAAAAAGATCCTCAAGTCATTCTTTTAGCAGTTGAAGACACAAAGTCGAGCTGCAAAGCAGCACCGATATAAAAAAGGAGATTAAGACGAGGTTATTTTTATATACTGATGCTTCAGCTTCGCCCTGCGGCTAAGCTGTACTTACTCTCCACCTCTAAGGATAAAAATAGGGTTAAAAATTTTATTTTTTTATATCTTTTTATGTTTACAAAATTTTTACAAATAATATAAACTTGAAAATCTTTATTTTTCTTTTTTTTATTGCTTTTCTTAATATTTTATGTTATAATTATATAAATTATATAAATAGATGTTTAAAATATTTTAGTGTATGTTAAAATGAAAGGATTTTGAAAATATGGATGAGCTTTCAGCTATTCTTGAAGAATTTTTGGCTCTTGCGGAAACGAGATTAAATACGTCTAAATCCACATTTAACCTTTGGTTTGGGAACCTCAAGCTCGTCTCTCTTAATGAAGAGGAGGCGGTTTTCATCGCAGCTTCTTCTCTTAAAAAGAAAATTCTTATTCAAAAGTACGGCAAAATCATAGAGGAAGCCCTGATGGACGTGCTTGGCTTTAGAGTAAACATAAGAATTGAGAGTGAAAAGGATACTGAAAAGGATTTTCCTGTTGTTCCCTCTTACATAGATGAAACAAAAACACCCGATACTCCGTTAGAAATAGAAAGACGCAGGCTTGAGGATGAAAAAAAGAAGGAGCTTATAGACGACTATTTAAAGGACTCCAAAAAAGAAAAAAAATCTCTTATAGAAGAATATACCTTTGAAAATTTTATAGAGGGTGAATCAAATAAGTTTGCAAAGGCTGCGTGCTTTGCGGTTGCAACCGAGCCGACGGCAAATCAGTATAATCCCCTCTTTATACACGGTAATTCAGGACTCGGAAAAACTCACCTTCTTTATGCTATAATAAACTATTTAAAAACCAACAATCCCGAATTGAAGATAGTTTATAAAAAGTGTGAGGAGATTATAACGGAGCTTGTAAAGGCTATAAATACAAATTCAACAAATCTTTTTAAAGAGAAATACCGCTCCGCCGACGTTCTTTTAATAGATGATATTCAGTCTATTTCAAAGGCGGAGGCAACGCAAGAGGAAATGTTCAATACATTTACGGTGCTTTACGAAAACGAAAAGCAAATAGTTCTCACGTCCGACCGCCCTCCAAAGGAAATAAAGCCCTTGACGGACAGGCTCAGAACAAGATTTGAAATGGGTCTTATTGCAGACGTTCAGCCGCCGAGCATTGAGCTTAGAAGTGCTATTATTCTAAAAAAGGCAAAGGCACTCGGTGTGGAAATTCCGCAAAATCTCGTTTATTACCTTGCTGAGCGTCTTGTCTCTAATATAAGACAAATCGAGGGTGTTATAACAAAGCTCTACGCAATGAAAAACTTTTCAGGCACAGAGGTTACAAAATCCGTAATAGACGAGGCTATATCCGTCGTAGACCCCGGTAATATTCCCACAGACGTTATGGTTGAAAGGATTATTTCTATTGTAAGCCGCCATTACGGAGTTTCGGTAGAGGATATAAAATCAAAAAAGAAAACCGGTACTATAACCAACGCAAGACAGGTTGCGGCACATATTATAAAAAACCTCACCACTCTTACTCTTGAGGAGATTGGATCAATTCTCGGAGGAAGAAATCATTCAACGATGATTTATTCGCTTGAAAAGGTTGAGATTATGATGCGTACGGTTAAGAACACTGAGGCGGAAATTCTCGCTCTTATAAAAGAAATCAAGGATATAAAATAAACATTTTTTTGTTGATATGTTTATAACTTGGTGTTGAAAAGAGGTTTATATTTTTGTAGATAAAATTTAGTCATTTATAAAACACAAATCAACAACTTAAATGTTCATAAAATTTGAATAAAAAACCTTTAAAATCAACGAAAAAACCAGTTTTAAACAATTAAACATCCCCAACAACAAATACAACAACCTATATATTAATTATCTATCTTAAAAAGAGCGGCAATAAGCCGACAAAAAGGAGATTTAATAAAATGAAATTCACAGTTGACAGAAATTTATTTACAGATGCTCTTATAATAGCTATGGGTACTGTTTCCAAAAAGAATACTATCACCAATATAGAGGGCTTTCTTATTGAAACGAAGGATGAAAACAAAATTCAAATATCCTCTTACGATATGACAAAGGGTATAAGACTCACCATTGATGCCATCTCGGTTGAAAGAGAGGGTAAATATATAGTAAACGCTCAAAGACTTATGCAGACTGTGCGTTCCCTTTCTGAAGAGGAGCTTGAAATAGACGTAGATTCTAATTATACCTGCTCTATAAAAAGCGGAAGAGCATCATTTTCTATGGCTTGTATCAGAGGCGAGGACTTTCCCACCTTTCCCGAGCTTGTAACCGAAAGAGGCTTTGAAATAGAGTCGGATATACTTGCGAAGATGATAAGTAAGGTTATACACTCCGTTGCAGACCAATCCACAAGGCAGATGCTTTGCGGAGCTTATTTCAATATTAAAGAAAATTCGCTCGAGGTCGTTTCCTGCAACACCTATATTCTCTCAAAGTGTAATGCTAAATGCGATATAAAAAGCCTTGCGTCAGACAGCGGATTTAATTTCAGCTTGATTATTCCCGGTCACGCTCTGCCCGAGCTTTCAAAAATACTTCTCGATGGGGAAAATGAAAAGGTTAAGTTCTATATTTCAAGAAAGCACGCCATTATAAGAAAGGGCGACGTTATATTCTTTACAAGAACAATAGATAGCGAATATATTGACTACAACAGAATTATTCCAAAGGAAAATGATATTTTTGTAACTGTTGATAAGAATAATTTTTTAGACTCACTTGAAAGAGCTAATATAATTGCTGATGAAAAAATAAAGGGCAGCGATATGGGATTTGTTAAAATTAAGGCAGAGAATCAATACTTCCTTATAAATTCCACGTCTGTAAACGGCAAGGTTTCCGATGAAATTGAATGCGTACACATCGGAGACGATATTGAAATGGGCTTCAACTGCCGTTACATAATGAGCTGCGTCAGAGTTGCCGAGGGTGAAAATATAAAAATAACAATGAAGACTCCCACCTATGCCATTACTATAGAGCCGACGGAGAAGAGTGAGGAATTTGATTATATTTACATCGTTCTACCTATTAAGCTCAAGGAAAATTCTCAAAAAAATTAAATGAGAGTAAAAAGATTTTCGGCGGAAAATTTTCGCAATATAAAAAAATGTGATATTTTATTTTCAGATGGAATAAATCTTCTGCACGGAAAAAACGCACAGGGAAAAACCAATGCTCTTGAGGGAATTTATATTTTTTCAAGAGGAAAGTCATTCAGAGCAATAGATGAAAAGGAGCTTATAAGGGACGGTACTGAGGGATTTCGTATTTTTCTTGAATTTGAGGATAAATACGGAGAGGAAAGCCTTGAATATTCTCTTATAGGAAAAGAAAGAAGACGAAAAAAGAACGGTTATAAAATAAATAAAGTAACCGAAATGATAGGATCTTTTAAAACAGTTCTTTTTTCTCCTGACGACTTAACTATTGTAAAGGACGGTCCTGAGAGACGCCGTGATTTTATAAATATTGCCGTGTCTCAATGCTATCCATCTTATATAAAGCTGTATTCCGATTACAAAAAGGCTCTTGAAAACAGAAACTGCATTTTGAAAAATGCAAAGGCGGGGCTTTATTTTAGTAAAGAGGAGCTTTATTCCTGGTCGGAAACCTTGGCTGAATATGCCTCGCACATTTACAAATACAGAGAAGATTATATAAAAAACCTCTCTTCTTTTGCAAATGAGTTTCAATCGGATATATCGTCAGGGAAGGAAAGACTTTCGCTTTTTTACAAAAGCGGTATAGAAGAGGACGCAGTAGATATAAAAAACAAATATATAAAAATATTTACGTCCGATTTTGAAAGAGAATGTGCGGCGGGTGTCACCCTACACGGTCCTCACAGAGACGATATAGAGATAAAAATAAACGGAAAAAATGCAAGAGTATACGCATCACAGGGTCAGCAAAGGTCTGCGGTGCTTTCTCTAAAGCTTGCCGAGGGTGAGGTAAACCGTGAAATTTGCGGTGAATATCCCGTTTATTTGCTTGATGACGTAATGAGCGAGCTTGATGAAAAAAGAAGAGCTTTCGTGCTTGGTGGAATAAAGGAAAAGCAGGTTATTATAACCTCTTGCGAAAACGATGAGATAAAGAGTCTTGCGGACTCTGTTACGGAGGTTTATTTAGGAGAATATGTTTCTTCATATAGGTAACGGAAAAAGTATAAGAAAAAAATCAATAATAGGTATATTTGATTTGGACACCTCTACGGTTTCTCCTATTACTAAAAATTACGTAAACCTTATGCAAAAAAAAGGGTTACTCGATTACGACGACTCGGATTTACCCCGTTCGTTTGTGATTTACGAGTCTGACGGAGAAGCAAAGGCTTCACTTTCAAGAATTTCGACCTCGGGCTTGAAATTAAGAGTGAATGAGGACATAACGCAGGACAATACGTACTAAAAGAAAAGGAAGGTTTAAAAATGGAAAACGAGGTTAAAAAGAACGGCTACGACGACAGTCAAATACAAGTATTAGAGGGTCTTGAGGCAGTAAGAAAAAGACCGGGTATGTACATAGGTACAACCTCTATAAGAGGTCTTCACCATCTTGTATATGAAATAGTGGACAACTCAATAGATGAGGCTCTTGCAGGTGAATGTGACAGCATTAAGGTCACAATCTGGGAGGATAACAGCGTTTCCGTTGAGGATGACGGACGAGGAATTCCCGCAGGAATTAATGAAAAGCTCGGTCTTCCCACTCTTGAGGTCGTATATACAGTGCTTCACGCAGGCGGAAAGTTCGGCGGCGATGGATATAAAATTGCGGGCGGTCTTCACGGTGTCGGAGCTTCGGTTGTAAACGCTCTTTCAGAATGGGTTGAGGTTGAAAACTGCAGAGACGGTCAAAGATATACCGAAAGATTTGAAAGAGGTGCGGTAGCACGTCCCTTTAAGTGTGAGGGAGATTCCAACGGCAGACACGGTCTTTACGTAAGATTCAAGCCCGACCCCACCATATTTGAGGAGACAGTATTTGATTTTGAAACCATACTTACAAGAATGCGTGAGCAGTCTTTCTTAAATGCCGGTGTTAAAATTATTCTCATCGACAAAAGAGAGGGTATGGAGCGTGAGGAGATTTTACACTACGAGGGCGGTATTATTTCCTTTGTAGAATATCTTAATAATGAAAAAAGAGGCAATCCCATTCACCCCGATGTAATTTATATGAAGGGTGAAGAGGGCGGTGCTATTGCGGAAGTAGCTATGCAGTATAACGACAGCTACAACGAAACCATCATTTCCTTTGCCAACAATATGTCAACAATAGAGGGCGGAACTCACGAAACAGGCTTTAAAACCGCTCTTACCCGCGCTATAAACGACTATGCGAGAAAAGCGGGCTTCGTTAAGGGTGACGACAAGGGTCTTTCGGGTGATGACGTAAGAGAGGGTCTTGTTGCTATTATTTCCGTAAAGCTCACCGACGCACAGTTTGAGTCACAGACAAAGGCAAAGCTCGGAAACTCCGAGATAAGAAAGCTTACAGACTCCATAGTTTATACAAAGCTTGCTGAATTTTTGGAGGAAAATCCCGCCTCGGCGAAAATGATTATAGAAAAGGCTCTTGAGGCAAACAGAGCAAGAGAGGCGGCAAGAAAGGCAAGAGAGCTTACAAGACGTAAGAACGTTCTTGAGGTATCCACCCTGCCCGGCAAGCTCGCCGACTGTAACGAAAAGGACGCAAGGCTCACCGAGGTCTATCTTGTCGAGGGAGACAGTGCGGGCGGCTCGGCAAAGAACTGCCGTGACAGCCGATTCCAGGCTATACTTCCTCTTAGAGGAAAGGTCTTGAACGTAGAAAAATCAAGGCTTCATAAGGTTTATTCAAACACCTCTATAATTCCAATTATACAGACTCTCGGCTGCGGAATAGGCGAGGATTTCAATATTGAAAAGCTCCGCTATGGCAAGATTGTCATTATGGCGGATGCCGACGTTGACGGCTCGCACATCAGAGTTCTTCTTCTTACGTTCTTCTTCCGTCATATGAGACCTCTTATAGAAAACGGAAATATATTCCTTGCGCAGCCTCCGCTTTATAAGGTTTATAAGGGAAAGCAGCTCCGCTATGCGTTCTCCGAGGAAGAAAAGGATAAGTACGTTTTGGAGCTTGGCGTAAACGGAGTTCAGTCGGAGAGATATAAGGGTCTTGGAGAAATGGACCCCGAGCAGCTCTGGGAAACCACAATGAACCCCGAGACGAGAACGCTTCTTAAGGTAACGGTAGAGGACGCCATTGCTTGTGATGAAATTTTCTCTGTGCTTATGGGCGATATGGTAGAGCCGAGGCGTGAATTTATCACAAAGAATGCAAAGTTTGTAGAAAACCTTGATATATAAAAGGAAAAAGTGAAATGGAACATTCATATAAAAGTCAGGATATAGAATTTCCCTTACAAAAAATTGTAAATAGGGATATGGAAAAGGAGGTTAAGACCTCGTTTATAGAGTATTCTATGAGCGTTATAACCTCACGTGCCCTCCCCGACGTAAGGGACGGAATGAAGCCGGGTCAAAGACGTATTATGTACGCTATGTACGAGGACAATCTTACACACGACAAGCCGTTCAGAAAATCCGCAACCACAGTCGGAAACGTGCTTGGTAGATACCACCCCCACGGTGACTCCGCCGTGTACGGAACTATGGTAAGAATGGCACAGGACTTCTCTCTCCGCTATCCTCTTGTCGAGGGTCACGGAAACTTCGGAAACGTTGACGGCGACGGTGCTGCCGCATACCGTTATACGGAAGCAAGAATGTCTAAAATTGCCGATTATATGATGAGGGATATAGAGAAAAAGGTTGTCCCTATGACTCGCAACTTCGACAACACGAGAGATGAGCCTACTGTTCTTCCCTCAAGATTTCCGAATTTGCTCGTAAACGGCTCTGTCGGCATTGCGGTCGGTATGGCGACGAATATTCCCCCTCACAATCTTTCCGAGGTTGTAGACGGAGTAATCCACAGGATTGAAAACCCCGAATGCACCCTTGACGACGTTATGCTACACATAAAAGGCCCCGATTTTCCCACTGCGGCAATAATTTACGGCTCAAAGGGAATAAGAGATGCTTACGAAACGGGTAAGGGCAAGGTCTACGTCAGGGCAAGAGGAACGGTTGAAGATGAGCATAAGAGAATTATTTTCACTGAAATTCCTTATATGGTCAACAAATCTATGCTTGTTGAGAGCATTGCAAACCTCGTAAAGGAAAAGAAAATAGAGGGTATCACCGCCCTGAGAGACGAATCGGGCAGAGGCGGTATGAGAATTGTAGTTGAGTACAGACGTGACGCAAACGGCGAGGTTATACTCAATCAGCTCTACAAATATACCCAGCTTCAGGACACCTGCTCTATAAATATGCTCGTTATAGACGGCGGCGAGCCTAAAACGCTGTCACTAATCGAGATACTCGACAAGTACATAGGCTTCCAAAGAGAAATAATAACCAAAAGAACGCAGTTCGACCTTGACAAGGCGGAGCGTGAGATGCATATTCTCGAGGGATATAAAATTGCAACGGACAACATCGACGAGGTTATAAAAATTATCAAGTCGAGCGAGTCTGTTCCCGCAGCGAAGAGCGCACTCTGTGAAAGATTCGGTCTTTCCGACGCACAGTCGCAGGCAATAGTCGAGATGACACTCGGCAAGCTCTCGGGTCTTGAAAGACAAAAGGTTGAGGAAAGAATTGCAAAGCTCGAGTCTATAGTAGAGGAGCTTCGAGGAATTCTTGCCGACCCGAAAAAGGTTGACGCTATAATAACAGAGGAGCTTTCCGAAATCAAAAATAAATTCGGCGACCAAAGAAGAAGCGAGCTTGTCGAGGCTACCGAGGAGATTGACCTTGAGGACCTTATCGAGCGTCACACCTGCGTAATTACCGTCAGCCATACGGGCTACATCAAGCGTCAGAAGGCAAGCTCCTACACCGCACAGAACAGAGGTGGCAAGGGTATTATAGGAATGACGACCAAGGAAGATGACTACGTTGAGGACGTAATTGTAGCAAACAGCCATTCTCTGCTTATGTTCTTTACAAACAAGGGCAGAGTCTACGGCAAAAAGGCATACAGAGTTCCCGAGGCATCAAGAACGGCAAAGGGTACCAATCTTGTCAACATTATCAATCTTACCGAGGGCGAGTTTGTAACGTCTATAATTCCTATTACGGAATTTGTCGAGGGCGAGTACCTCACGATGATTACAAAGAGGGGCGTTATAAAGAGAACGCTTCTTCGTGACTTTGAATATCAAAGAAGTGCGGGAAAGATTGCAATAAATCTCGACGAGGACGACGAGCTGCTCTTCGTAAGACATACAAACGGCACTGAAAACATAATTATAGCAACGAGAAACGGTCTTGCCGTAAGATTTGACGAAAACAACGTCAGATGTATGGGCAGAGGCGCAAGAGGAGTTCGAGGCATTTCGCTCGTCGGTGACGACGTTGTCGTCGGTGTTGCAAGAGTTGAGGAGGATAAGACTCTTCTCACCGTCACAGAGGGCGGTATGGGTAAGAGAACGTCCTTTGACGACTTCCGTGAAATGAAAAACAGAGGCGGAAAGGGCGTAAGCTGCCACAAGATTAGCGAGAAGACGGGCAAGCTTGCCTCTATTATAACGGTTTCTGACGACGATGACATTATGCTCATAACCAATGAGGGTACTATAATAAGAACCTCCGTTTCGAGCATAAACGTTTATTCGAGGACGGCTACGGGCGTTATTGTAATGCGTCTTTCCGACGGATGCACCATTAATAATGTCGCAAGGCTTGAAAAGCAGGAGGAAATAGAAAAATCGAGCGAGGAAATTGAGCGAGAGATAGAAAATATGCCCCCTGTTTCGGAAAATACCGAAAAGGAAGAAGTAATTTCGGACGAAAACGATGAAAACGCTTAAAAGAATAGTGTCTGTGCTTTTGCTTGCCGCAACCCTAATTTCATCACTCTACTCCTGCGGTGCAGACGTAGATGAAAAAGAGGTGCTTGCGGCGGCAAGGCCGCTAATAGAAAAGTCGGATATTTTAGAGGACATCCTCTTTGGCGAGGGCATAAGCTACAGCCTATCAGGTGTCGGAATTTCATATAAGGAAGCAGACGAAAATCACGTAGACTATTACGAGGAGCGTCTTGGAGAAAAATTTAACACCGTAAGTGATCTTAAAAGCATTATGAATAAGGTCTATACAGTGGGCTTCATCTCCGATATTTGCTCGGGCGTTTTGAGCGAAGATCTCTACACGGGTACCCGTTATTACCAAAACGGCGAAAAAATTATGGTTTTGCTCAACTACAAAAAGCTGAAGGTAGACGAGATAGTATACGACTTTGACACTCTTGCCCTTGAGGAGTCAAGAGGCGAAAAGACGGTCGTTGTGAGAATAGACGTAGAAATCATTCGCTCGGAAGAAAAGAGCCAAAAAAGAACCTTAAATATTACGATGAAAAAGGAATCGGACAAATGGAAGCTCGATTCCCCCACCTATGCGGTATATAGTGACAAGTATCAGGATTACAAGGATCTTGAAGAAGAGCTTAACAAAAAATAATTTTCTTTAAAACCGGGAGATAAAAAATGACACTTAATCAAAAACTAGTCGTACTAAGAAAAAAAGCGGGAATAACACAGGGCGAGCTTGCTGCATCGCTTGAGGTCTCCCGTCAGTCCGTACACAAGTGGGAGTCAGGACAGTGCTATCCGGAGGTTCCAAAGCTGATAAAGCTTAAAGAAATTTTTGAAGTAAGCATCGACGATCTTCTTGATGACGGTGTTGAAATCGCACTTCCCGAAAAGAAGAGAGTGAGAAGCGTAAGGGTAGAAGAGTCCATAGGTGAAAAGATAGAAGTAAGCACCGAGGAAAATAAGCAAAACAAAAATAACGCCGAAAATATAATAGAGGAAATAAAGGTTGAGGTAATAGACTCCGCCACATACGAAGAGGAAAAAGAAGAAGAAACGCCTTTGATAGAGGAGAAGAAAAAGGGCTTCTTTGGCAGAATTTTCGGAAGAAGGTAAGTCTTTTTAAAATTTTATAAATTTTCGCCCCAAAATTAAAATAGGCGTATATAAAGCTCCGAATGAGTCAACCATCTTTTCTGTGAGAGGAGATTTTTGGAGCTGTGAGAGGTTATCAGAAAAAAATAGTTTGCTTAAAAAAGACAGACAGCCCTATAATTGATGAGGCTTATTTTGTGCTGTCGGGTGGCGTCGATTTCGGATGCCAGAGAGAGAATTTGATAAAGGAAGCAAACAGAATTATTGAAGAAAACACGGGTGAAAAGAAAAAAAGAGACGGAAGATTTCTCTTTTTCTGCCTTGGCGTTTTGTCTTCCTCGGCAGTAGCACTTGTGCTGTTTATTTTAACACGTCTATGGGGGTTTATCTGAAATTACCGCCTTTTCTTAAAACAAAAGCCTTTTGAATGTGAAGAATTTTCATTTTAAAAGGCGTGATACATAAGGTAAGGAACATATATGAAAGAAAACAAAGAAATTGAAAGAGCAAAGCCAACAAAGAATTTGCAAAAAAAGAACAAGCCTAAAAACAAATCGGGCGTGCAAATGAAGCGACAGCCAAGCTCTGCAAAAAAACAAGAGAAGGAAATTACTTCTCAAAGAAAAGAAAAGCCGCAAAAAAAACAAATAAAAGAGCGGCAAAAGCTGCAGCCTATGCAGAAAGAGACTCAAAGAACAGAGTCCCAACGCCGCCGTCCGCAGATTCAAAAAATGCGTAAAAATGATAAAAAACGCAACACGCCCCCCCACCCTCTTCGTATAATCCCCCTTGGAGGTCTTCAAGAGATAGGTAAAAATATGACCGCATTCGAGTACGGCGACGAGATTGTTGTAATTGACTGCGGAATGGGCTTTCCGGACGATGATATGCTCGGCGTTGACCTCGTTATACCCGATATTTCGTATCTTGTACAAAATGCTCACAAGGTTAAGGGCATACTAATAACACACGGTCACGAGGACCACATAGGCTCTATACCCTACGTGCTTTCACAGCTTGACGTGCCGATTTACGGAACGCGCCTATCCCTCGGTATAATAGAGGGCAAGCTTGATGAAAATCCCCCGCCACACACCCCCCGCTTAAACACCGTTGAGGCAGGAGACGTGGTAAAGCTCGGATCGTTCAGTGCTGAATTTATTCACGTCAACCACTCCATAGCCGACGCCTGTGCGATAGCACTCTTCACCCCCGCAGGCACGGTGCTTCACTCGGGTGACTTCAAGCTCGACGTCTCGCCCATTGACGGCAAGATAATAGACATAACACGTCTTGGCACTCTTGGCAAGGAGGGTGTTGACCTTTTGCTCTGCGAGTCCACAAATGCGGAAAGAGGCGGCTACACGCCCTCGGAGAGGACCGTAGGCTCTTCGCTTGAGAGAATATTCTCTCAGTATGAGGACAAGAGGCTGATTATTGCCACGTTTTCCTCAAACGTACACAGAGTTCAGCAGATAATAAATGCGAGTGCCGCACATTCAAGAAAGGTTGCTGTGCTTGGAAGAAGTATGGTCAACGTAATCGGAGCGGCGACAGAGCTTGGATATATGGATTTACCCGACGGGGTTTTGGTTGATGTTTCCGAAATCAAAAAATATAAGCCCGAGGAGCTGACGCTCATTACAACGGGCAGCCAGGGTGAGCCGATGTCGGCTCTTTACAGAATAGCATTCTCCGAGCACGACAAGGTGAAGCTCTCGTCGGGTGACGTTGTGGTGCTTTCGGCAAGTGCAATCCCCGGCAACGAAAAGCTCGTCGGAAAGATAATAAACGCCCTCGTCAGAAACGGCGTAAAGGTTGTGAACGACTCGACAGAGGACGTCCACGTTTCAGGGCACGCCTGCAAGGAAGAAATAAAGCTTCTTATGGCACTTACAAGGCCTAAGTATTTTATGCCGATTCACGGAGAGGACAGACATCTTTATGCAAACAAGGAAACAGCCGAGTTTATGGGCATTCCCTCACAGAACATATTCGTCTCGGAGATTGGTCGGGTGCTTGAATTAAGTCCTGCTGGTGCGAGGTTTTCGGGAAGTGTGCCAAGCGGAAAGGTTCTTGTGGACGGCTCGGGTGTCGGCGACATCGGCAGTGTTGTACTTCGAGACAGAAAGCACCTCGCAGAGGACGGACTCGTTGTAGTCGTTGCAACGGTCGATATGACCTACGGCGAAATCGTCTCGGGCCCCGATATAGTTTCGCGCGGCTTTGTGTACGTCAAGGAATCCGAGGAACTGATGAACGGTGCCAAGCGTGTGGTGACGTCCGCACTTGAAAGAGTGCTCGCTCGCAGAGCTTACGACTTTGCGGAGATAAAAATGACAATAAGAGAGGAGCTTGCACGCTTTATCACAAAGGAAACAAAGCGTAAGCCGATGATTCTCCCCGTCATTATGGACGTTTAATTTATAAAAGCGGAAAAGCATTGCAAAAAACGAAAAAAGCTACCTAACTTTAAAAGAAATAAAAGCTCTTGCGGCAAAAACCGCAAGAGCTTTTTTATATAAAATACATCAATCGAGCAAATCGTCAAGGAAATCAAGTATTTCAGGGAGGAAGAACATAAGACAGAAAAAGATAGAAACAAAGAAAACCGAAATAAGGATGTTCTGCCAAACAGAGGTCGTGCCCTTCATAAGGATTGCGTGTGCATCAAGGGCTTTCTCCTCGGGAATATAGAAGAGCGTTTCTTCAAAATCAATGCGAAGCGAGCTTGAATTTACCTCGCCTGCCGCCTCGAGCTTTCTTGAGCGTCTCTTTTTTCTCTTAATAATTTTTAAGTACTCCTCCGGGGTTATTTCCTCTGTACCGACTCGTGTGATAATGCGAGAGAGGCGAGTGCCGACCTCAAGCAAGCGGCGTGTGGTCAAGGTGTCTTTAATTCCTATTTGAGAGAGAGTTTTGGCACTCTCTTCGCTCTTTGCCCCGTGGCGTGTAAGCTGCTTTATTATTTTGACCGCCGTGTTTTTTCTATGATTGGAAATAAACACGCCGACGCATAAAAGGCAAGTAATAGCTGCCAAAAAGACGCTGATATAAAAATCAAATCCGCCGAATGAATCGTAATCCTTTAAATTAACCGAAAGGTATTTTTCGTATAAGCTCAAATCAAGCCATCTCCCCTCGTTTTTTATATTAGTATACCTTAAAGCGTGGCGTTTTGCAATAAGTAAATGAAAAAGTTAAATGAATGTTTAAAAATAAACCGTTAGAAAATGTAAATTAAAGTTTACATTTATGTGTCAAACCATACCCCGTGTTAAAAACCGGGTTTTTGCCCTTGAGAAAATAAGCTTTTGTTTTTTAGTTTTTATGTCAAAAAGACTTTTTCTATTAAAAAGGGATAGAGCCGCTCTCTATCCCTTTTTGTGTTTCTCAATTTTCGATTTAATTCACCACGGGTGCGGGTGTCTTAATATTTACCCTGCTACCCTTATAATAGTCTTACTCTTCAAGAAAAGCCTTACCGCAAAGAATCACGAGCAAATCGTCAAGGTCCTCGTTGTCCTCGTAATATAGGGTGAGAGACTTCTTTCTACCCTTGCCCTCTATTTTGACACGTCTGCCGAGGTGGGACTGCATACGAACCTCAAGCTCCTTAAAATAATCAACTACGGGAAGAGTCTCTTCGTCCTCTTCGATTTGCAGCTTCTGTCTGTTGATTTTCTTTACCTCTTCTTCAAGCTGACGCACCGAGAAGTCCTGCTCAACAGTACGCTTTGCAAGGAGAATCATATTGTCGCGGTTCTTAACACCGAGCAGCGTCCTTGCGTGACCCGCACTGATTTGGCACGATGAAACAAGAGCCAAAACCTCGTCGGGCAAATCAAGAAGCCGCAGAGTGTTCGCAACGGCACTTCTTGACTTTCCAACCCTCTGTGAAAGCTCCTCTTGAGTCATTCCGTACTCGTCCTGCAAGGACTTGTAGCCGAGTGCCTCCTCAAGGGGATTTAAGTCCTCTCTCTGTATATTTTCAATCAAGGCAATTTCCGCCGCTTTTCTGTCGTCCTTGTCGAGAACTATGGCGGGGATTTCCGTAAGACCTGCAAGCTTCGATGCTCTGAAGCGTCTTTCGCCTGCTATAATTTGATAGCGACCCTCGCCGTACTCACGTACAAGTATAGGCTGAAGCAGTCCGTTTTCCAAAATCGAGGCGGAAAGCTCCTCAAGAGCTGCCTTGTCAAAATATTTTCTCGGCTGATCGCTTTTTGGGTCAACGAGCGAAATTTTGAGATGTGAAATCCTGCTATCCTTGTCCGAGTCCGTCTCAACAAGCGTATTTTCAAGAAAAATTGCGTCAAGTCCTCTTCCAAGCCCGCTGTTTTTCTTTTTTGCCATTGCTTAAAACCTCCGTGATGGTCAAAATATCAAAATATGGAAAAATATGGTAAAAAATAGATTAAAATGCTGTTTATAACAGAAAAACGTCATTGTTTCACGTGAAACGTGAAAGAATTTAACATTTTCAACAAAACTAATGTTGAAAAGCCTCAAAATCACCCCTATTATATATAACTATAATATAAATGAAGAAAAGTATAGAAAATCTTGTTTCACGTGAAACATACGCTATTTTCACAAAAAACGTAAACTTTTTTGCAAAAACACTCTTTTTATTTTTTAAAAAATCAAATTAAAAAAACGTTGAAAAACATCAAAAAATGCTTTTAAAATAGCCAGAGCTGTAAAAATCAGCTCTAAAATAGAAGATTTTTGAAAAAATTACTTCAAAAACGGTTTGAAATGAAAAAGTCAGCTTCAACAATAGCCTGAGCCGAAATACCGGCTTTAAAACGGTCAGAGTTTAAAAAATAACTTCAAAAATAGCCTGAGCCGAAAATTCCGCTTCAAAAGCTGCCTGAGCCGAAAAATTTAACTTTTAAGTAGTCTGAACTGAAAAGTTGGCTCGAAAATAGCCCGAGCAGCTTTTTGATTTTCAAATTTCAAACAGAATGGGCGGAAGCCCTGCCCTTTCTTTTCTTGCTCGTTGCAAAAAAATATTAAATATTTATATTATTTATATACGCATCATAAGCTCTTTTGCCACGGCGGCGTATTCGAGCGAGCCTTTGCCGTACGGGTCGTGATAGCAAATAGGCTTTCCGTAGCCGGGAGCCTCGGACAAGCGCACGGTTCGTGAAATAGGAACCTTGAACAGTATATCCGAGTAATATTTTTTAAGCTCGGCAACAACCTGATACGTCAGCGTGAGCCTGCCGTTATACATTGTGAGGAGAATTCCGACGATTTGCAGGCTTGGATTGTAGAGCTGGCGTATTTTTTTGACCGTGTTCAGCAGCTGCGACATACCCTCAAGCGAGTAAAACTCGCACTGCATAGGAATTACGATTCCATCAGAGATGGAAAGAGCCTTGACGGTCAGCATTCCGAGCGATGGTGGACAGTCTATAAATATGTAATCGAAACGGTCTTTTACAGAATCGAGGGCAATTTGTGCGAAGTTCTCCGTGTTTTCCTCAAGGTCGTAAAGCTCAAGCTCTGCGCCTGCGAGGTCAATGTTTGCCGGAACAACGTAAAGATTTTTAAAAGCGGTCTTAATTATCGCTTCTTCAATGTCGCAACGACCTATTATAACGTCGTATATGGTTTTTTTGATTTTGGATTTGGGGAGTCCAAGCCCGCTCGTTGCGTTACCCTGTGGGTCCATATCTATCATCAGAACCTTTTTGCCCTTGTTAGCGATTTGTGCGGCAATGTTAACGCAAGAGGTGGTTTTTCCTACTCCACCCTTCTGGTTTGAGAATGAGACAACCTTTGCCATAAAACACCTCAGTTTACCGAAAAAATACGGTTTTTAAACACTCTTTCATCATATTATACCATTTTGGTGTGTGTGTTGTCAATATATTTTAATATATTTATTTAAGATTTTAATACAAATTTTGGAAAACTGTGCCAATTCTCGACAAGACGTTTCATAGATGTGCCAAGCGAGGGTCTGGAGCGGAACGGCACAGGTGTACCCGCTGCTTGTTGCTCTCTATGGCGATGTTGCTGATGGAATGACGTCGTTTTCTAAAGGCGAGGAGAGATTTTTAGAATAAAATTGCTTCTGAGAGTGTTTGATCTGCATTTCTTGATCTTCGTAATATGTTTGATGCCTGCGTTTGATCTGTGTAATATCCTTGTCGGCAGCACTTAACCTGCGTTATTTGTTTGACGGTGGCACTTAATCTACGTAATATGCTTGACAGTGGCGTTCGATTTGCGTAATATGCTTATCGACGGGATTTTATCTATGGAATGTGCTTGTCAAGGGTTGTTTTATGCACTATTTTTGTGTCTCTTTTTTAGCAAAAATCGGTGTAATTGCTTTCGGAAGTGCTTTTTGAGGTCGATATCTGGAAGCGAAAGCACGTTTTAGCCCTCAAAAAACGCCACAAGACGGCTTTTCAGCTCTTTTTGATGGGAAATACCGTACAAATAGCCGAATCCGCCTCTTGGACGAAAAATCGACAAATCAGAAAGAAAAGACCTACACTATTCCCAAAAAATTCCCGAGTTTGCGAAAAAAACTGCCTATTTGGGGTAACGGAGCTGCCATATGTGACGAATATTGCCTTAACTCAAAGATCGCTATATGAGATTGATTTGTTTACTAAATATCTCTTGGCGGTCTTGGCGGCCTAAAAAACTCAAAAAACATTGCCGGGAAAAAGGATTTTGCTTAAAAACACTTGTGAAACCGAAAAATAAAGTCAATCTTACACAAAGTCTGCAGAAAGTGTATGGCAAATATTTAAAATAAAGTTCCCGCTCGCGCTAATGTTAGCAATAACTTATAATATATAATATTAAGTGAAAGCTAACACACCTTTACGGTCACACGCAAGCTTGATGAATTTGTCAGATATTTTACGTGTGAGAGCAATTTTTTATGAAAATCGAAGGGTTAGGATAACTATAACGGCGATGTTTCACGTGAAACATTCAAAGAATTTGAGTAATTTTCGATTCTTTTTTAAATTTCTTTCAAAAACTGTATTATATAATAAAAAAATGCGTTTTTCAAATCGTTTTTTTGTTTCACGTGAAACATTTTTGTTTTTTATAAGCACTTCCATCTTTTTTCATTTTTTAGTTGTCAGAATACGTTTTTTCTTTAGCTACCAGATATGATTATTTGATAAAACCTAATGTTTAATTAAATTATCTCGCTTATAACCAAAAGCTTTTGTAAAACTGAGTTAATCGGTTGTTTTTTCAGCTTCAAACATTTTTTGGAAGAAAATGTATATATTTCAACAATTTTTGCGTTTTTTATTTTACGATGAGCGTTTATGCAGATTTTTCTATAAAATAGAATATTGTTTTCGTAAAAATTGTTTTGAATACAGAGGAACGCCTCTTCAAATCAAGAAAAAATGCTTATAAAATCGTAAAAATTACGAAATTTACATATGAATAAATATTACCATAAAATAAATAAAAATTCAAACCGATTTTAAATTATAACCCGCCGCTTCAACATTTTTTTGCTTGACTTTTTTCGTCCTGCGGTGTATAATATAAGGTATGTATTAACGTTTTGCTTAGGAAAAAGAAATGAAGACAAAGATTATTTTGCAAAGGCACGCCGAGAGCGTTGCCAACACCCTTCACATCTATGCCGGACATAGTGATTACGAGCTTTCTGCGCTCGGACACCGTCAAGCGAAATGTGCGGCTGACGCACTTGCTTCCGAGCGTGTAGATAAGATATATTCGAGTGACCTTTCAAGAACAAAGCAGACTGCCGAGCCGCACGCCGCCCTGCGTGGAATTGAGATAGCTTTCAAGAGCGAGCTTCGTGAGATGTTTCTTGGAGAATGGGACGGTATGGAAGTAAATCACTTGCGCGAGAGCTACCCTTACGAGGCTGTTTATTTATGGAATAATTTTTTTGGACTGGTACGTGCTCCGGGCGGTGAGAGTGCCCCCTCGGCGGCGGAACGCTTTTTTGCCGAGGTGAAGAAAATAGCCGAGGAAAACTGTGGTAAAACTGTTCTGATTGTTGCTCACGCTGCGGTCATTCGTCTGTTTTGGGGCAAGATGCTCGGCTTTGGTCCTGAGGAAATTGGCAGAAACGTCCCGTTTCCCGCAAACGCTTCGTTTTCGACCCTCGAGTACGGTGACGGAGACTTTACTCCCATTGAATATTCAAATGCAGAGCATCTAAAAACGCTCGCATCGGAGCTGCTCAACTGAATAAATATTCAAAAATTATACTGTTTTATAATTTTGTTTTTCAAAAAAGTGCATAATTTGTGGAGATTAAAATTACACAGACCTCTAGCGTTTTTATTTTGCTAAAAGGTGTTTTTTAAACGTGCTTTTCTTTTTTAGTTCATTTTTTAGGAGTCTTTAAATGAAAATTTCACTTTCAGGGCATTTCGGCTACGGAAAACTCTTAAGGTTCACCCTGCCGACGATAGCTATGATGATTTTCACGTCGATTTATGGCGTGGTTGACGGCTTTTTTGTCTCGAACTTTGCGGGCAAGGAGGAGTTTACGGCGGTCAATCTGATAATGCCGTATCTGATGATACTTGGCGGAATAGGCTTTATGTTCGGTGCGGGCGGAAGTGCCCTTATTGCAAAGAGGCTTGGCGAGGGACGCAGTGAGGATGCAAGGAGCCTGTTTTCGCTAGTTGTGTACACCACTCTTGCGGTAGGTGTTGCTTTTGCCGCTTTTGGAATTTTTCTTTTACCAAAGGTCGCCGCCTTGCTTGGAGCGGTGGGGGATATGCTCGATTTATGTGTTTGCTATGGACGTATAATCCTTTTTGCACTGCCGTTTTTTATGCTTCAAATGGAGTTCCAAACGTTTATGATTACGGCGGAGCGACCGAAGCTTGGTTTTGCGGTGACTGTTGGAGCGGGGTGTGTAAACATTGTTTTGGACGCTCTTTTTGTAGCTGTATTTGACTGGGGTCTGGCAGGTGCGGCTGTCGCAACGGCAACAAGCCAGCTTGTTGGAGGAGTCATTCCTGTGATTTTCTTTATATTCACTAAAAAATCTACTCTACGCCTTGGCAGGACACGCTTTGAGGGCAGGGCTCTTTTAAAGGTTTTTACAAATGGCTCATCAGAGCTTCTTGCCAACATTTCGATGTCTGTTGTGTCTATGCTCTATAATTTTCAGCTTATTAAATATGAGGGAGAGGACGGGGTTGCGGCGTACGGAGTGCTTATGTACGTAAGTATGATTTTTTCCGCTATTTTCATTGGATTTTCTGTTGGGGTGTCACCCGTGTTGAGTTTTCACTACGGTGCGGCGAATAAATCGGAATTGAAAAACATTCTCTTTAAGAGCTTTTTAATCATTGGAGTGTCATCTGTTTGTATGGTTTTGCTCGCCCTTGGACTTGCACATCCTCTATCTTTGATTTTTGTCGGCTATGACAAGGGGCTTTACGATCTTACGGTTGGCGGCTTTTACATCTTTTCGCTTTCGTTTATGTTCTGCGGCTTTGCTATCTATCTTTCGAGCTTCTTTACTGCTCTTAATGACGGGTTGACGTCAGCGCTCATATCCTTTTTGCGTACTCTCGTAATTCAGGTGGCGCTTATTCTGCTCTTGCCTATTTGGCTTGACACAAACGGAATATGGGCATCTCTTGCCGTATCCGAGCTTTGTGCGGCACTCGTTGCCCTTTGCTTCTTGTTTGCAAAGAGGAAAAAGTACGGATATATGCAAAAAGATGCATAGAAAGAGCAGGGGCTGTTTTTCTCGTTTATCTCTACACGGGTCGGCACTTTTTCTTCAAAAAAGTAAACTATACTTTACAAAACAGAATACGCTAATCTTTTTTGGCTACGCATACAAAAAAAGCAGAGAACTTTGATCCTCTGCTTTTTTTGTGTTTTTTATAGAATTGGGGCGTGTCAAAAATCGCTAATAAAAGCACACTTGTTGCACTAGAGCTATAGTCTTTATTTATTGAATAGCTTTTTGAAGAAGCTTTTGCTCTTTGCTTCGTTGCCATCGCCGAGCGAGTCTGCAAATGCGGCAAGCAGCTTTTTCTGCTCCTGCGAGAGATTTTTAGGTGTCTCTACTGTCACGGTGAAAATAAGGTCGCCCTTACGCTTACTTTTGACGTCGGTGATTCCGTGACCCTTGATTGTAAAGGTTGTGCCGGTCTGCGTTCCCTCGGGGATTTGATAAGTCTCCTTAGCCCCGCCAAGGCCGGGGATTTCTATTTCACCGCCGAGTGCGGCTGTCGCAAAGGAGATTGGGACATCACAATACACGTTGTTGCCCTCACGGTGGAAGAACTTGTGAGGTCTAACTCTTGCTTCTATGATAAGATCTCCTGTTTCACCGCCGTTTCTGCCGACTGAGCCTTGAGCTCTTCTTATAATTCTGTTTCCGTCGTCTATGCCTGCGGGGATTGTAAGCTCGGATTTCTTCGTCACTCTTACAAAGCCCTTGCCGTTGCAGCCCTTGCAGGGGGATTTGACAATTTTTCCTGTTCCACGGCACGAGGAGCAGGTCGCTTGCGACTGCATTCTTCCGAACATAGTCTGTTGCTGAACCGTAACTCTTCCCGTTCCTCGACAGGTAGCACAGGTCTCGGGCTTCGTACCCTTTTCGGCACCCGAGCCACCGCATTCGTCACACGCTTCAACACGGGGGTAGCTTATATTCTTTTTACAACCGAAAACTGCCTCGTCAAAGCTCAGGTCTACCCTGATGACAATGTCCTCTCCGTCTATCGGTGCATTCTGCGCCGAGCGAGAGCGTCCGCCGCCGAAGAACGATGAGAAAATGTCGCCAAAGTCAAAGCCTTCGCCGCCAAATCCACCGAAGCCACCAAATCCGCTACCGCCACCTGCAGCGGGGTCGAACGCTGCGTGACCGTACTGGTCGTATTTTGCACGCTTGTCGTTGTCCGAAAGAATCTCGTATGCCTCGTTGGCTTCCTTGAATTTTGCCTCAGCCTCGGCGTCCCCGGGATTCATATCGGGGTGATATTTTTTGGCGAGCGAACGGTATGCCTTCTTTATTTCATCGGTGCTTGCCGTCTTGCCGACGCCCAGCACCTCGTAGTAATCACGTTTTTCTGCCATTTAAGTTTCCTTTTGCTGTCGGATTTTTTATGTAAACCAAAGTTTACATTTTTTGCGTTTTTGCAAAACCTTAAGCTATAGGTCGAGGTGACTTCCTATTTAGTTGTTTTTGCTCAAAAACGCTCCTATTTGTGCATATCTCCCTCGCAGGTCGGTGTGTCTTCCGCCCACGAGGGAGTCTTTTAATTTTACACGGGGTCAAGCTTATTAGGTCTTATCCTCGAAATCTGTGTCGTAGATGTTTCCGTCACCGGCGTCTGCCTGTGCTCCGCCCTCTGCCTGCTGGGAAGCATAAAGCTTTTCTGCGATGGGGTAGAATGCCTTTTGAAGAGCTTCGGTATCTGCCTTGATTTTCTCAGTGTCGCCGCCCTCTATGGTCTTCTTGAGAGCTTCGATTGCCTCGTTTACGGGAGCCTTGTCAGCATCGGTGAGCTTGTCGCCGAGGTCGTTCATACTCTTCTCGGTCTGGAAAATCATATTTTCCGCCATATTCTTGGTCTCGACTGCTTCCTTTTGCTTTTTGTCCTCTTCTGCAAACTTTTCAGCCTCACGAACAGCCTTGTCGATGTCCTCCTTGGACATATTGGTCGAGGAGGTGATGGTGATGTGCTGCTCCTTGCCCGTACCCTTATCCTTTGCGGTAACGTTTACAATACCGTTTGCATCGATGTCGAACGTAACCTCAATCTGGGGAACTCCACGGGGAGCTGCGGGAATGCCGTCAAGTATGAATCTGCCGAGTGTGGTGTTTCCTGCCGCCATATCACGCTCGCCCTGAAGAACGTGGATTTCAACGCTCGTCTGACCGTCAGCTGCGGTGGAATAAACCTGACTCTTCTTTACGGGAATGGTGGTGTTTCTTTCAATAATTTTGTTAAATACTCCGCCGAGGGTCTCGATACCGAGCGAAAGGGGAGTAACGTCAAGAAGAAGAACGTCCTTTACGTCGCCGCCAAGAACGCCGCCCTGAATTGCCGCACCTATCGCACCGCATTCGTCGGGGTTGATGCCCTTGAACGGCTCCTTGCCGATGAACTTCTTTACAGCCTCTTGAACTGCGGGGATTCTCGTAGAGCCGCCGACAAGGAGAACCTTTGAAATTTCGCTTGCCTTTACGCCTGCATCGGAGAGAACCTTTTGAGTGGGGACGATAGTATTCTCAACGAGGTCTCTTGTAAGCTCGTCAAACTTCGCTCTTGTAAGGGTTGCCTCAAAGTGCTTGGGTCCTGTCTGGTCGGCTGTGATGAAGGGAAGGGAAATTTGCGAGGACATAACGCCGGAAAGCTCAATCTTTGCCTTTTCAGCTGCGTCCTTGAGTCTTTGCGCTGCCATTTTATCCTTGCGGAGGTCGATACCGCCGTTCTCCTTTGCGAACGTTTCCGCCATCCAGTTTACAATTCTTTCGTCAAAGTCGTCGCCGCCAAGACGGTTGTTTCCTGCTGTTGCAAGAACCTCGAAAACGCCGTCGGAGATTTCAAGTAGTGACACGTCGAACGTTCCGCCGCCAAGGTCGAAGACCATAATCTTCTGTGAATCTTCCTTGTCCATACCGTAAGCAAGAGCTGCTGCGGTAGGCTCGTTGATAATTCTTTTTACCTCAAGGCCTGCAATTCTGCCTGCATCCTTGGTTGCCTGACGCTGTGCGTCGGTGAAATATGCGGGAACGGTGATTACCGCATCGGTTACGGTCGTGCCGAGGTAAGCCTCAGCGTCCGCCTTGAGCTTCTGAAGAATCATAGCGGAGATTTCCTGGGGCGTGTACTTCTTGTCGTCAACGGACACCTTTACGTCCGAGCCCATATCTCTCTTAATGGAGCTGATGGTTCTGTCGGGGTTGGTAACAGCCTGACGCTTTGCAACCTGACCTACAAGACGCTCGCCGCTCTTGGTAAATGCTACTACTGAGGGGGTCGTTCTTGCACCCTCGGGGTTTGTGATTACGATAGGCTCGCCGCCCTCAAATACGGCTACGCAAGAGTTTGTCGTGCCTAAGTCAATTCCAATAATTTTTCCCATAATAAATTTCCTCCTATGGTGTATGTTTTTATTTTTTAATTTGCTGTTTTAACTGCGGCAAAGCGAATTATTCGCTTACCCTTTTTGTATCCCTTTTGAAATACCTCTACTATCTCGCCCTCGCCTAAGCTCTCGTCCTCAACGTGCATAACCGCCGAGTGAATGTTTGGGTCAAAGGTCTCACCAATCTTTCCGACCTGCTCAACACCAAGGGTGGAAAACGCAGATGAAACGGATTTTGCAATCATTACAAGACCCTCTTTTACCTTTTCGCCGTCCTCGTACATTGCCGCACGCTCAAGGTTATCAATAATGGGAAGAAGCTCTGCAACCGTGTCGGAAAGCGCTGCCTCGTAGGTTGCCTCTCTTTCCTCTCTTGAACGGCGTCTGAAATTGTCGTACTCCGCTGCCATTCTGAGGTATTTGTCATTAAGCTCGGAAAGCTCAGCCTCAAGCTTTGCAATTTCTTCCTTATATTTATCACATTTCTTATCTTTTTTTGTCTTTTCCTCGGCAGCACCCTTTGTCGATGCACCCTCGCCCTCAGCCTCAAGCGGCTGCTTTTGTTCCTCTGTCAAGTCTGTTTCCTCCTTTGAAGTGCCTTGCTTAATAATTGATTTAATTTAACACGTATATGCTCATTTTTAATAAATGTAAACTTTAATTTACATCGTCACCACCCGAGAGAAGTCTGCCCTCACCAAACATTCTGTCAAGCCCCGAGGCAAGCTGATTTATCATCTCTATGACCTTTGAATAGTTCATACGCTTCGGACCTATGACGCCGACCGAAAGCTGCTTGCCGCCTAAGTGAACCGTCTTGAAAATCATTGAAGTGTCACTCATAACCTCGTCCAAACCGTCGCCGCCGATGTAAACGTGTATGTCGTCCTCGGCAGAGGCGTGGCTTGAGATTACGTCGAGCAGCTTATCCTTTTCTTCAAGCACTCCGAGCAGCTCCCTGACCTTTGAAACGTCGGAATACTCAGGGTATTGAAGCAGCTTTGTGACACCCTCAAGCTTTATATCTGCGGTGTCAAGCTCGCTCATTGTCTCGTATATGATTTTGACCGTGGGGTGCACCATAGCAGAGACTGATCCCATCAAGGATTCAATGCGGACTATAATTGGCATTGCGATTTCGTCACTCGTAAGATTGACAAGGTAGATGTTTAAGGCCTCCGTAAACCTGCGAAGCTCCTCCTCTTTGAGTGAAAAGCTGAGATGTATGGTCTTTGCTTTTACGGTCTCCTCAGAGAACATCATAACAAGCAGAAAATCCTTTGGCGAGATATAAACGCTGTCAAACTTGTTGATTCTGACCTTTGCTTCGCCCGACTTGAACGCAATCCCTGTGTAGTCGGTGAATGAGGAGGCAAGCCTGGACGCTTCGCTGAGAATCTCGTCCATTTCCGTCATCTTATAACGGAGCTTTTCGTTAATTTCATCTATTTCCGTGCGGGTTTCATTATACTGCTTGACGAGGGATTCTACGTAGAAGCTGTAGCCTTGCCTTGACGGAATTCTGCCGGCAGAGGTGTGCGGCTGCACAAGGTATCCCATTTGCTCAAGCTCCGCCATCTCGTTTCTGATTGTTGCGGAGGAGCAGCTGATCCTTTCATCGTCTGCTAAGAATTTAGAGCCGACCGGCTCACCGTGATTTATGTGAGCGTCAACTATCGCTTTCAAAATCTGCTTTTTCCTTGGAGAAAGTCTCGAATCGTCCACAGTGTCACCTCTTTTCGCTTTTAGCACTTGAACGGGTCGAGTGCTAAACTTGTCACTAATAATATATACTTTTTTCTGCCCCGTGTCAAGTAGTTGTGTTAATTTTTTTTTGAACAAACTGTTAATATTTAGCCAAGTTGGGTGGCAAGTGCCAAAAAATGTCGCAAAAAGGAATGCTCATCGGCACATCAAACAAATGCGGCGGCTTACATTATTAGTTAGTATTGCGTAAGGCGTGACTTTTATGTGCTTTTTGCTCCGTTTGACGGTGCTTTTTGATGCTTGATTTTGTAGAAGTGCAAGTTTTTATTATAAACTCTCTTGACTTTACTTCTTAAATATTATATAATATATTCGTATGATTGTTTGCTTGTTTAGGATTGACCTGTGCGGAAAGGACGCTCCGATGCGGCAAGGCTCATATTAAAATTTATCTATTACGGACATAGATTACAAAAGTAATCGTAAGGAGGTGTAAAATGGAAGATTGGCTTTTAGGTACAATCTGTGCTGTCGGCGGTGTTATAATCGGTGCGATTTTCGGAATTGTATTATATAAAATCAGTGCAAAGAAGAGACTTGGCTCAGCAGAATCACAGGCGAAGCACATACTTGAAGATGCAATCAAAAATGCGGAGAGTGCAAAGAAGGAATCCCTGATCTCCGCAAAGGAAGAGATATTCCAGCTTAAAAGAGATGCGGACATCGAAATCAAGGAGCGTCGCAAGGAGGTCTCCAAGCTTGAAAGGAGAGTTACTCAAAAGGAAGAGACGCTTGATGCAAAGCTTGAGGGAATCGAGAGAAAGGAGCTTGTACTCCAAGAAAAATCAAACGAGCTTGACAGAATCAAGGAGGAGATAAGAAAAACTCTCGACGGACAGGTTGCTATGCTTGAAAAAATTGCGGGTCTTTCCCGTGAGGCGGCAAAGGCAGAGCTTGTTGCAAGGCTTGATTCGGAAATGAAGCACGAGACCGCACTTAAAATTGCGGAGTATGAGGAGCAATTCCGTGAGGAGGCTGATGCAAAGGCGAAGGACATTCTCTCTCTTGCCATTCAGCGTTGTGCCGCAGACCACGTAAGTGAAATTGCTATCTCTGTCGTTCAGATTCCCGGAGATGAAATGAAGGGAAGAATTATCGGACGAGAGGGAAGAAACATACGTACTATCGAGAATCTTACGGGTGTTGAGCTTATTATAGACGACACGCCTGACGTTATAACCGTTTCAGGCTTTGACCCTGTAAGGCGCGAGATTGCGAGAATAGCGCTTGAAAAGCTTGTCAGCGACGGAAGAATCCACCCTGCAAGAATTGAAGAAACCGTAGAAAAAGCAAAGCGTGACGTTGACGGAGCAATCAAGCAGGCGGGTGAACGTGCAGTCTTTGAAACGGGCGTACACGGACTGAATCCCGAGCTTATAAAGCTTCTTGGACGTATGAAGTACCGCACTTCTTACGGGCAGAACGCTTTAAGACATTCCATAGAGGTATCTATGCTTGCGGGTGTCATAGCAGATGAAATCGGTGCAGACGTAACGATGGCAAAGCGTGCGGGACTGCTTCACGATATAGGAAAGGCTGTGACAAGCGAGGCAGAGGGCTCGCACATTCAGCTCGGCGTAGAGCTTGCGACGAAGTACCGTGAGAACAAGGAAATCATCCACGCCATAGAGGCACATCACGGTGACGTAGAGCCTAAATCTCTGCTTGACTTTATAATCCAGGCAGCCGACGCAATAAGTGCGGCAAGACCCGGCGCACGCCGTGAGGACGTAGAGAACTACATCAAGCGTCTGCAAAAGCTCGAGGAGGTTGCGGGCAGCTTTGAGGGTATTGAAAAGACGTTTGCAATTCAGGCGGGCAGAGAGGTCAGAATTATGGTCAAGCCCGAGGTCATCAGCGACGATGCAATGAAGCTTCTTGCAAGAGATATCGCAAAGAAGATTGAAAACGAGCTTGATTATCCCGGACAAATCAAGGTCAGCGTAATTCGTGAGTCCCGTCACGTCGATTACGCAAAATAATTTCCGAAAAGAAAAAGCTGAATTTCAGCAAAAACCAACCTCCTCTAAAAACAGGGGAGGTTGATTTTTCCCGAAAAATCAACACGGGTCATAGGGAACCCGATAGAAAGCTAAAGAAACTGATATGAAAATTCTTGCAATAGGCGACGTGACAAGCCCTCGGGGAGTCGAGCATCTTTGTAAAAAGCTCTGGAGCGTAAGAGAAGCGGAAAAAATTGATTTTTGCATAGTAAACGGAGAGAACGCCTCGCTGATTACGGGCATCTCGCCCGAGCTTGCGGAGCAGCTTTTGCGTGGCGGTGCGGACGTCATCACAGGCGGCAATCACACTCTACGCAATAAAAAGGTGTACACCTACCTTGACGAGGAGGAAAGGATTCTCCGTCCTGTTAATTTCGGTGATGCGGCACCCGGTCAGGGGTACGGAATTTACGATGCGCTCGGATATAGAATTCTTGTGATTTCGGCAATGGGCAACGTCTATATGGACCCAATTCTCGACTCGCCCTTTTTGTGGATTGACCGTATACTTAAAGAGCAGACGGGCAGATATGATTTTTCCGTACTTGACGTTCACGCAGAGGCAACGGGGGAGAAGCTTGCTGTCGCTTATGCTTATGACGGGCGTATAAACGTCGTTTTTGGAACGCACACTCACGTGCCTACCGCAGACGGACGGATTCTGCCTCTTGGAACAGGATATATAAGCGACCTTGGAATGTGCGGAGAGAGCGGCGGCATTCTCGGAATGGACCCCACGGGTGTCGTTGAAAAAATGAGAACAAAGCTGCCTGCCAAATTCACACCCGCCTCGGGCGAGGTTACAGCAGACGGTGTAATCTTCACCCTCGACACCTCGTCGGGCAGAGTGACCGATATTAAACGCATAGCGTTTTAATGTAAACTTTAATTTACAGAAAGGATTCTCAAAATGACAAATCCGACCACCCGTGTTGCCGTAATCGGTGCGGGACACGCAGGAATCGAGGCGGCACTCGCCTGTGCCCGAATGGGCGTTGACACGGTTCTTTTCACAACCAATCTCGACGCTGTCGGAAATATGCCGTGCAACCCCTCTATAGGAGGAAGTGCAAAGGGACACCTCGTCTTTGAAATAGACGCCCTTGGTGGCGAGATGGGCTATGCGGCAGACCTGACCACCCTCCAATCCCGAACCTTGAATCTTGGCAAGGGGGCGGCGGTTCATTCAAAGCGCGTTCAGTCCGACAGAGCCGAATATAAAAAGCATATGAAGCGTACCCTTGAGAGTGAGCCGAGACTTCGTCTTGTTCAGTCGGAGATTGTTGACGTTTTGACCGAAGAAAAGGACGGAGTCGTGACGGTATGCGGCGTTCTCTCCTCGCTTGGAGAGCGTTGGCTTTGCCAGAAGGTGATTTTAGCGACAGGTACGTTCCTTAACGCACAAATTTTCGTCGGAGATAAGGTATATTCCGCAGGACCTGACGGAATGACGGCGGCAGTGGGGCTTTCCGATTCGCTTCGAGGGCTTGGAATAGAGCTTATGCGTTTCAAGACAGGCACACCTGCAAGGGTGCATCGCCGCTCGGTGGACCTCTCGGTGCTTGAGGAGCAGGGGGGCGAGGACGCTCCCGTTCCGTTCTCGGCGAGGACAGAGGAATACTCGGCACAGATAAAAAACAAGGTCGCCTGCCACGTGGTCTATACCAATTCCCAAACACACAGAATAATAAACGAAAATCTCTCCCGCTCGGCGATGTATTCGGGAAATATAACGGGTCAGGGTCCGAGATATTGCCCGTCGATTGAAACAAAGCTCGTCCGCTTCGCCGACAAGGAAAGACACCAGCTTTTCGTTGAGCCGTGCGGTCTTGACACCGAGGAGCTTTATATTCAAGGCTTTTCAAGCTCTATGCCGTGTGACGTTCAGCACGAGATGCTCCGCTCGCTTGACGGCTTTGGAGATGCTGAAATAATGCGATATGCGTACGCCATAGAATACGATGCCGCAGAGCCGACACAAATGCTGCCGACGCTTGAATTTAAAAGGGTCAGGGGGCTTTACGGAGCAGGGCAGTTCAACGGAACGTCGGGCTACGAGGAGGCGGCGGCACAGGGGCTTGTCGCAGGAATAAATGCGGCACTTTCCGTCCTTGGGAGTGAACCGATGATACTCGGCAGATATACCTCGTATATAGGAACGCTAATCGACGACCTTGTGACAAAGGGAACGAATGAGCCTTACAGAATGATGACCTCAAGGAGCGAGTACCGCCTTTTGCTTCGCCAGGACAACGCCGACGTGCGTCTGACGGAGATAGGCCACCGTGTCGGGCTTATATCGGACGAAAGATATGAAAAATTCCTTGAAAAGAAGAAAATGATAGACAAAGAGGGGGAGCGTGTCAGAAAATATACCGTCGCTCCCAGCGATGCGACCAACGCTCTGCTCACACGGCTTGGCTCGACGCCCATAAGCACAGGCATAAAGCTTGCGGAGCTTTTACGCCGCCCCGAGCTTGATTACTATTCGCTTGCTGAAATCGACCCTCAAAGACCGCCCCTGCCTCGCTCGGTGACGGATGCGGTTTTTGTTGCGGTGAAGTACGAGGGCTATATAAAGCGGGAGCTTGCCGAGGTTGAGCGGCAAAAACGCCTTGAAGAAAAGCTCTTACCCACCGACATAGATTACTCAAAAATCACGGGACTGAGGCTTGAATCCGCCGAAAAGCTTGCAAAAATCCGCCCTATAAGCATAGGACAGGCGTCCCGCATAAGCGGAGTAAACCCCGCAGACATCAGCGTGCTTTTGATTTATCTTTCAACAAGAAAATAAGATAGCCCGTTGATGTGAAACAGATTTTGGGAGAACGCCTTTGGCATAATCGAATAAAAACCTTAATTTAAAAAACCGAGAGGCATCAACCTTGATTTTTTAGCTTCTTTAAAAACGCAAACGGCAGAAGCACCGCTTTTTGACAATGCTTCTGCCGTTTTTTATTTGTTTTATGTAGAAATGTGACGCCTCTCTCTTTGCAGAGAGATAGAGAGACTCTCCTTAAATATTCAAAAAATCAAAGCGTCAAGAGCCATTTCTCGACAATATCTGCGGTGAGATCGTATCCGCGAGAGGTCATATGCTGACCGTCGGTATAAAATCCGTCGTTTATATCAGCATTTTCCTGGGGTGTACGCTCGCTGTGATACATCCAGGGCAGATAGGGGTTAAGATAGCAGCCGTTCCAAAGGTCAAGGCAGGGGATTCCCCATTTTTTGCAAACCTCGGCACATTTTCCGAGATAGACCGCTCTTTCCTTGAAGTTGCTCCATCCAATGCCCATTTTCTGTGCAATAATAAAGCCTATCTTCTTGCCGCACCAATATTTGGTAGCACGGTAAAAAATGCTCTCAAGCGCTCCGATAAAGGTTTCCTTGTCGTAGTTACCGCTAAAATCGACGGGGTTAAGAGCGCCCATTCTCTCACCCATTGTTTCAAAGTATCTTATAAACAGGTCGGCGTCGTTCGAGCCGCCCTCGAAGATTATATAGTCGGCATCCGGGTGCTCTTCATACATTTTGTCAACCGTAGCGGATACGGAGTGTCTTACCGCTCCCTTATCCGTAATCGGAAAGCCCTCAGTAAGCGTGCCGCCGCCAATGGCGTAATTGGCAAACTGCATTTCGTTTTTTGCAGCAATGCGTGTTGCCCAGTTTCCCTTTTTCTGGTTGCCCGCACAGATTGAATCCCCGTTCCAAATAATTTTCTTGCCAAATAATACGTTGCTCATTTTTTCACCTTTCTTTTTTTAATCGCCGCCATAAGGACAAATGAATTTTTGCTATTAACTATTTTAGCATATTTGTTTAAAAAAAGCAATAGGTTTACGCTATTTATTTGGGCGATATACGAAAAAGCTCCGCCCGAGCGGCTTCTGTAGTCAGGGGGATTTATTAGCCATCATTTTAATGAAAATACTTGCAAAAGCAAACGACAGAAACACTGCTTTTGACAATGCTCCTGTCGCTTTTATTTGTTTTCTTTCGAGCCGTGACAGCCCCTTTTCGTTTTTATTCGGTTATGCCGAGCTGCGGCAGCCCTTAGCTCTTCATCACGCTTAGTGTGTCCCCAAGGTGCAAGGAATAGACCTCTGCACTTACAGGGCGTTTTCCGAATATACGCTCTGCCGCAAGACAGTAATAATAAAGCTGGTTTTCGTAGGACTCACGCATTCTTTTCTCGGCGAGAGCCTTGTCCGAAAGCTCCTCGGCACTGAGGCGGTCGGTCTTGTAATCGACAAGCGAAAGGCTTCCGTCGGGGTTTTCCATTATACAGTCCATAACGCCCTGCACAAGCACGCACCTGTCGGAAAATTCCGCCTGACGCTCCTTATCCTCTGTAAAGAGAGAAGCGGGTAGGGGCGTGTTAAATCTAAACTCTCTGTAAAGAGCTTTTGCACGTCTCATTTTTTCTATAAGATCGGAGTGTGAAAACGCTTCTACCTCGTCAAGACGGACAAGCTCCGCCTCGGTCTTGCTCATAAAGCTCTCTTCGACAAGCCTTTTTAACTCTTTCTCAGCGCCGCCCACAGCAAGAGCCTCAAAATCGCAGAACTGCAAGAACACGTGAGTTGCAATTCCACGCTTTTTGCTAAGCTGCTCCCCGCTCGGTGTTATAAATTCGGGAGTTGTGCGAGAGCCTTTTTCTCTGATTTCAGTCGGCTCTGACACCTCGGACGCACCGTCAAGCACAGTGGGGTAAAGTGCGGAAACCGACATCTTCTCAGGCAGAGCTTGCAGGTGAGGAGAGTGATATTTGTAAGTGAATCGGTGGAAAAGCTCCTCCTCAAGCTCACGGTCTATATCACACGTCTGTGCCACCTCACACTCTTCTGCTTCCTCCAACGCTTCTTCGACAATACCCATACCCGTGTCGAGATTTTCGTCGTTTTCTTCTCTTTGCTCGTCTTTTTTCATTTCTGCGAGCAGAGCTGTGACAACAGCGGAGTCGGGTACAAAGGTCTCGGGTGGCTGGGGAGTATACCCGGAAGCGGAAATAATTACGTCAAGGTGAGAGCTTAAGCGTCTTACGGCGGCGGGCGAGCAAAGTCTTGAATGAAGCTCGAGTTTTTCAAGATATTCTTCAAAATCACCGCTTACAGCACCGACTACGTACAGTCTTTCTCTCGCTCTTGTCAGGGCGACGTAGAGTATACGCAGCTCCTCCTCGAGGTTTAAGTCCTTCATTCTCTCCTTGACGGCATTCATCATCGGGTTTTCCACAAGGGCAAGACCGTGTGGAGTTCTGTGGCAGAGCGAGGCGCCGAAGCCTATGGAGAGCAGAAAACGCTCCTTTGTGTCAAGGTTTGTGATTTTCTTGCCCGCATCGGCAAGAAAGACTATCGGAAATTCAAGTCCCTTTGACGAGTGGGCGCTGATGACCGTTACGGCATCATCGTCGGCACAGCCGACGTTGCTCTCAAACCTTCCGCCGTCGGCAATTACGTTATTGATGTAGGAAATGAATGAGCGAAGTCCGCCGAAGGCTGAGCCCTCAAACGAGCGTGCGTACTCGTAAAGGCGGAGCAAATTGTCCTTTTCGCCACACCTGTCGGCAAGCGCGAGCATTCCTGTCTCACGGAAGAGCGAGGCAATGAGGCGGTCGGTCCTCTGTCCTGCGGCATTCTCGCGCCACCTGTCGAGGGTGGTGAGGAAGTGTCTGCCCTTTTCAAATTCGGGGTGGGCATCGCAAAAGTCCACAAGACTTTTATAAAACGGACGGTGCTTATCCCCGCCTCGTATTTTTACAAGCTCGTCGGCAGAAAAGCCGAACAGCGGCGAGCAAAGAAGCCCCGTTAAGTAAACGTCACGAAGCGGATTGTCTATTGAGTTAAAAAGGCAAAGCGCAAGCAGAACGTCCGAGTTCAAAAGAAAGCTCTTTTTTCCCGCAGTCTTGACCTTTATGCCGAGCCTCTCAAGTGCCGAGGTGTATATGTCTGCCTTTCCCTTGAGAGAACGGAGTATTACAGCGATGTCGCACGGACGCACGGGTGAGCCGTCCTCACGTGTACCCGTGTCGAGAATTTGCTTGATTTTTGCCGCAACAACGGCGGGTGCAATCTTTTCCGCCGCCTCGTTTTCAACAATTTCATCCTCGTCAGCCAAGAAGAAGATTTCTCCGCTCGGTGTTAAGCAGATTTGTGGTTTTTCGGTGAATGACGGACCGAGAGGGTCTCTGCCCGCTACAAGTCTGTCTGCGGGAGAGTAGTCTATGCTCTTTGCAAAGGCTCCGAACATTTTGTCAAAAATAGAGTTTACGAAATTTATAACGCCCTCGCTCGAGCGAAAATTCTTCGACATAAAAATCGAAGCCATAGGTGCGTCGGGGTTCTCGTCAAGGGTAGGATATGAGCGTTTTGCCGCTGCAAAAATGTCGGGATTTGCAGAGCGGAAGCTGTATATGCTCTGCTTGATGTCACCGACGGTAAAGCGGTTGTCCGGTCTTGATATCGCTCTGAAAATGCAGTCCTGCAGGTCGTTTACGTCTTGATACTCGTCTATATATACGGCAAGATATTGCTCGGAAATGCTCCGTGCAAGCTCCGTTGGCGAGCCGTCATTTTTTACAAGGGCGTTGTAGGTGAGTCTTTCTATGTCTGTGTAGTCGAACATTCCGAGTGACTTCTTGCGGGCAAAAAGAGCCTCGTCAAACACCGAAAGAGTGTTATAAAAGGTTTGCATCAAGGGGTATAGCTGTTGCATTGTGCTTTTCCACATCTCCGGTGAGTAGGCGAAGAACCTTGCCCCCTCTGATGCAATCTTGTCCTTTTCCGCCTTTCTTGCACGGAAAAAGAAGTCCATAAGCGCCGTCTTTTCCCTTGCAGGGGGCAGATTTGCAAAATTCAAGTCCGCAATTTCCGCCCTCATCCTCTCGTACGTTTTGGCTGAGGCTACACGTCCGTAAGCCGCAGCATCGGAGGCGGCAACCCTTGAATATCCCAAGGAACGCTCGTCATCCTCGAGAAGCTCGTCAGCAAGAGACGAAAAGAGCTGTGCTCTATATTCAAACTCCTCACGCTCACGCTCGACAATATACCGCCCGAAGACAGTATCGTCGGGACGGACAAAATTCTCGGGGTTGTATTCCTCAACCATAGGGAGCAGAGTGTCTATGCCGTTGCGTGTTGAACGCAGACGCTCGTGAGCCTTTCTGAACACGTCAAAGACGTCAGCCATCTTCTTTGAATCAACAAGGCAGTCGGTGAGCATATCGAAGTCCTCGGGGCTGATTTTTTCCAAAAGCTCGCCACGCAGTGCCGCCTCGGCAATACCGTCGAACACGTCACGGGAGAGAAGAAGCATCTCCGCCTCGTCGGCAATTCTGTACCCGGGGTTTATTCCTGCCGCCTCGGGAAAGCTCTTTAAGCAGTCACTGCAGAATGCGTCTATCGTAAGAATTTTTGCCGACGGAAGCAGCAAAAGCTGTCTTTCAAGCCTGCGGTTCTCAGGCTCCTGCTTAAGCCGTGACTTTAAAGCACTGCTTATTCTCTCTCTTAACTCACCCGCCGCCGCACGTGTAAAGGTGACGACCAAAATTCTGTTAATGTCGGCAGGATTTTCCTTGTCGGTTATACTCTCTATTATTCTTTGAGTGAGGGTGGCGGTTTTGCCCGAGCCTGCCGCCGCACTGACGAGCAAGCTCTTTTTTCTTGTGTCTATCGCCGCCCTTTGCTCGGCTGTCCAATTTCTTGCCATTTTCTTCTCCGTTCTTACCTGTAAGTGCGACCCGTGTCGCAAAATCAGAACTGCTTAATCGGTTTTATAGCCGCTCCGTCTTCAAATTCTCTTACCTCTCCGAGGGCGAAAAACTCGTCCGAACTGTCATAAAGACGCACACAGCTTCCATATTCCAAAACCGGATTGCCGATTTTTTTAAGGTAAATCTCCACTCCGTTTTTCGCCAGGCGGGAATAAAAATCGGAGAGGGTGATTTTTTCGTATTTTTCAAAAACACGCTCTATCGGAAGCACTCTTTTTTCTACCTCTGCCTCATCAAGCTGCATAAGCTCCTCAAGCGTTATGGCATCCTCAAGGGTAAAGCCCGAGGCTTTTGTGCGGCAGAGCGTCTTCATCACACCGCCCACACCGAGAGCCTTACCTATGTCGGCACAGAGCGTCCTTATGTAAGTCCCCTTGGAGCAGTGGACGTCAAGGGAGTATTCCATTTCGCTCTTTTTTTCTGCCTTTATGTCAAAAATCTCGACACGCCTCGGCTCTCTTTCGATTTCCTTGCCGGAGCGGGCAAGGTCGCAGAGCTTTTTTCCCCCTACCTTTAGGGCGGAGTACATAGGTGGAGTTTGCATATATTCGCCGACGAAGCTCCGTATGACGGACAACGCCTCGTCCTCGCTCGGCACACGTTCATCTTGTGTCAGCACCGTGCCTGTTACGTCCTCTGTGTCGGTGGTAATTCCGAGCAAGAGCGTGGCACGGTAGTGCTTGTCCGAGGTAATCATATATTCGCTCGCCTTCACGCCTCTTTCAATCAATACGGGCAGAACCCCCGTTGCAAGCGGGTCGAGCGTGCCTGTATGACCCGCCTTTTTTACGCCGAGCAGCTTTTTTACCCTCGTGACAACGCCTTGGGAAGAAAGCCCCTCGCTTTTATTTATAATTATGAGTCCGTTTTTCATATTTTGTGCTTCCTATACTTATAATAACTACATTTTACCACATTGTTTAAGAAAATTCAACTAAACTTAAAAATAAAGACCTCAAAAACCTCAAAATCCTCTTGAAATAAGCACATTTGTGGGGTATAATATAAATAAATTTTAATGAACAAAGGAGAGAAAAGAGAGTGAAAGCAGTTGTAACCGTAATAGGCAAGGACAAGGTCGGCATTATCGCTATGGCAAGTGCGGAGTGCTCAAAGCACGGAGCAAACATAATAGATATAAGCCAGACGGTAATGAAAGACTATTTTGCTATGATTATGCTTGTTGAAATCGATTCCATAACAACCGAATTTTCTGCATTTGCAGAGGAAATGAAAAGGGTCGGAGAGGAGAGCGGTGTGGACATTCGTGTAATGCACGAGGACATCTTCAACACTATGCACAGAATTTAATATGCTTAACACACAGGATATTTTGCAAACTGTCACGATGATAAGAGAGGAAAACCTCGATATCCGTACAGTAACTATGGGTATATCTCTCTTTGACTGTATAAGTGACGACCCCAAAAGGCTTGAGGAAAAAATATATGACAAAATCACCACCTCGGCGAAGAATCTGGTCTCGGTTTGCGAGGAGCTTGAGAGAAAATACGGTATAGCGATAGTAAACAAGCGTATATCCGTGACCCCGATTTCGTATATAGGCTCAGGGCTTTCGAGCGACGGATTTGTAAGACTTGCAAAGGCTCTTGAGCGTGCGGCACTTGCACTTGGGGTCAACTTCATCGGCGGATTTTCCGCACACGTGCAAAAGGGTGCAATCAAGGGGGCAGAGAACCTCATTGAGTCTATTCCCGAGGCACTTACGGAAACGACCCGAGTATGCTCAAGCGTCAACGTAGCGACGACAAAGGCGGGCATAAATATGGACGCCGTTAGACGTATGGGTGAAATTATAAAGCAAACGGCATACCTCACAAGGGAAAACGACTCTATAGGCTGTGCAAAGCTTGTAGTTTTTGCAAACATTCCCGAGGACAATCCCTTTATGGCAGGTGCGGTACACGGCTTTGGTGAGCCCGACACGGTTATAAACGTCGGCGTAAGCGGACCCGGGGTTGTTTCTGCGGCTATTAAAAAGGCTGGAAAATGCGACTTTTCCACCCTTGCGGAAACAATTAAAAAGATTGCGTTTAAAATTACGAGAGTCGGTCAGCTCATTGCGGCAGAGGCGGCATCAAGGCTCGGCGTGCCCTACGGTATAGTTGACCTCTCCCTGGCCCCCACTCCTGCGGCGGGCGACTCCGTTGCGGAAATTCTTGAAAATATGGGCCTTGAACGCTGCGGCACTCACGGCACAACGGCGGCACTCGCCCTGCTCAACGATGCTGTCAAAAAGGGCGGAGTTATGGCATCGAGCCACGTTGGAGGTCTTTCGGGAGCGTTCATTCCCGTTTCAGAGGACAGAGGTATGATAGATGCAGCGCGGGTGGGTACCTTGACGCTTGAAAAGCTCGAGGCAATGACGGCGGTCTGCTCCGTCGGACTTGATATGATTGCAATTCCCGGTGACACAAGTGCCGCAACTATTTCAGGCATTATAGCTGATGAAATCTCCATAGGAGTTGTAAACAACAAGACCACGGCGGTAAGAGTTATACCCGTCTTTGGCAAGGGCGTTGGAGAGAGTGCAGAGTTTGGGGGTCTGCTCGGATATGCACCGATTATGCCCCTGAAGACTGAGTCGTGCGCCGATTTCATCGCCCGTGGCGGCAGAATCCCCGCACCTATTCATTCCTTGAAGAATTAACAAAAGAAAAATGAGGCTGCCGTATTTAGGCATAGCCGAACAAAAAAGACGAGCATATTGTTTTTTACACAGTATCCTCGTCTTTTCTTTTGCAAAATTTTATTTGCAAATGCCGAAAAGCTAAGCTTTTTTTTATTTTTAAATTTTGTTCTATGCGTGTTTTCCTCCCTTGCGGTATTTATATACCGCTCTCGGTCGGAAAATGCGAGCCTCTTTTCTGAATCCGTTTGCCAGAGAGTCTGTTCTTATTAAGAACCGCTCATTTTTATTTTTCGCCGCAAGCTTTTCACCAAAGTCCTTGATTTTATGGACTTCTTAATGTGACACACCCCCCTGTATGGGGATAGCCGTTTTTGTATTATTTGCAGTATTTAATTTATAAGATATACAAATCAGCGATTTTGTGTTTTGCAAGCTTTAATTTGCTTTTAAAGCAGCTTGATGCCTGCTTTTTTACATCCTTGGACAGTATCCTTGTCCCAAATGCTTGACTGAACCTCACCGATGTGGGCGCAGCCCATCATCAGCATACAGAGGCGTGACTGTCCGATGCCGCCGCCGATAGTGAGGGGAAGCTCGCCCGCAAGAAGCATTTTGTGGAACGGAAGCGAGCGTCTGTCGTTGCAGCCTCTCTCGTCGAGCTGGCGCGAGAGGGACTCTTCGTCTACACGAATGCCCATAGATGAGATTTCAAACGCACGGCCAAGAACCTCGTTATAGAACATTATGTCGCCGTTGAGCTGCCAGTCGTCGTAGTCGGGGGCACGTCCGTCGTGGGGCTTTCCGCTTTTCAGCTTGCCGCCGATTTGCATAATCAGAGCGGTGCCGTGCTTCTTTAAGAATGCGTCCTCACGCTCCTTGGGTGTGAGGGTGGGGTACATATCCTCAAGCTCCGAGGTGGTGATGCAGGCGACCTCACGTCGAAGATTGACAGAAAGCTCGGGGAAGTCAATTTTAAGAAGCTCGTTTGTGTCGCAGATGACACCGACGATTTTTCTGACCGTTTCCTTTAAATAATCGAGCGATCGGTCCTCTTTTGAAATGACCTTTTCCCAGTCCCACTGGTCAACGTAGATTGAATGAATGTTGTCAAGCTCCTCGTCCCTGCGAATAGCATTCATATCGGTATAAAGACCGTTTCCGACAAAGAAGTTGTATTCCTTAAGTGCAAGACGCTTCCATTTTGCAAGCGAGTGAACGACCTGTGCGGTCTGGCCAACAGCGGGAACGTCGAATGAGACGGGACGCTCCGTGCCGTTTAAGTTGTCGTTGAGGCCTGAATTCTCGGTGACAAAGAGGGGTGCGGACACACGCTTTAGTCCGAGTGCTGACGCAAGGCGGTCCTGAAACGTACGCTTTATAAACGAAATTGCCTTTTGCGTTCTATATACGTCAAGGGGGCTTTTATAATTTTCGGGAACGTATAGATTTGACATTGTTTTCCTCTTTTTTGGATTTATTTTGCCGTGAAATTTAACACGGGTGCCGTCTTTTTGAAATCAAAGTGCGAGGCGGAGCAGTATATGCCGCCTCGCACTCAAAATGCAGATAGGAGAGTTACTTTACGTTTGAGGTGCTTCTGAGCATAACGTCGTGGTATCCGCCCTCAACGATGCTCGTTGCTGAAACGAGAGTGATCTTCGCCTTTTCCTGAAGCTCGGGAATGGTGATTGCACCGCAGTTGCACATCGTGGACTTGACCTTGTAGAGCGATTTTTCAACATTGTCGTGGAGCGAGCCTGCGTAGGTTACGTAGGAATCAACACCCTCCTCGAAAGAAAGCTTCGCTTTTCCGCCGAGGTCGTATCTCTGCCAGTTGCGTGCTCTGTTGGAGCCCTCGCCCCAATATTCCTTGACGTACTGACCGTTGACCATAATCTTCGGTGTGGGGGACTCGTCAAATCTTGCAAAATATCTGCCGAGCATCATAAAGTCAGCACCCATAGCAAGCGCAAGGGTCATATGATAGTCGTGGACAATACCGCCGTCTGAGCAGATGGGAATGTAAATTCCCGTTTTCTCGTAATACTCGTCACGTGCAGCCGCAACCTCGATTACCGCACTTGCCTGACCTCTGCCTATACCCTTTGTCTCACGGGTGATGCATATAGAGCCGCCGCCGATACCGATTTTAATGAAGTCCGCACCCGCCTTTGCAAGGAACATAAAGCCCTCACGGTCAACAATGTTGCCTGCACCGATTTTTACGGAGTCGCCGTACTTTTCACGAACGAAATCAATGGTTCTCTTCTGCCATACGGTATAGCCCTCGGACGAGTCTATGCAAAGCACGTCAGCTCCTGCCTCAACAAGAGCGGGAATCCTTTGTTCATAGTCACGGGTATTGATGCCTGCGCCGACGACGTAGCTCTTGTTCTTGTCAAGAAGCTCGGTGGGATTTTCCTTATGCTGGGAGTAGTCCTTGCGGAATACGAAATATTTAAGGTTGCCGTTCTTGTCTATAATGGGCAGGGAGTTGAGCTTGTTGTCCCAGATGATGTCGTTTGCCTGCTTTAAGGTCGTACCCTCGGGAGCGGTAACGAGCTTGGAGAGGGGGGTCATAAAGGATGAGACCTTTTCTTCTCCGCTCATACGGCTGACACGGTAATCTCTGCCTGTAACGATGCCGAGCAGCTTGCCTGTTGCGGTGCCGTCATCGGTGACTGCCATAGTGCTGTGTCCGTTCTTTTCAGCAAGATTAAGCACGTCCTCAAGGGTGTTGTCAACGGTGAGGTTGGAGTCGCTTACGACAAAGCCTGCTTTGTAGTTCTTGACTCTTGCAACCATCGCTGCCTCGTCCTCGATGGACTGGTTGCCGTAAATAAAGGATATACCGCCCTCCTTTGCAAGTGCGATAGCCATATTGTCATCGGAGACTGACTGCATAATTGCACTGGTCATAGGAATGTTCAAGGACAGAGGACACTCCTCCTCGCCCTTTCTGTACTTTACAAGCGGTGTTTTGAGCGAAACATTTGCAGGAATGCATCTCTCGTCGGTATAACCCGGAATAAGAAGGTACTCGCTAAAGGTGTGCGAAGGCTCATTGAAGTAGGTTGCCATTTAAAAATCCTCGCTTTTTAAAAATTTAATTAGATATATTTTAGCACAGAGTCTTATTTATGTCAATAACCTTTTTTAACTTTTTTAAAATTAAGGATTGTAGCTGTCAAGAATCTCGATCTTGGATATAACCGGCTGGCGGTGCTTGCTTGAGAGGGGTATTGTGCCGTTGTTGTTGCTGTCGGCATATTGAACCGCTCTGTCGGTGATTTTGTAGACCACGCTCATTCCGCTTACAACGTAGCCGAATGCGGCATAGTCACCGTCGAGGTGAGGTGCGTCCGCATTGCAGATGAAGAATTGGCAGGAGGCGGAGTTTTTGTCGTTTCCACGTGCCATAGAGATGACGCCGGCTATGTGCTTTATATCATTCTTGTGTCCGTTGTTGTCAAACTCGCCGTATATAGTCTTGCCGGAATCTCCGCTGCCCGTTCCGTCAGGGCAGCCACCTTGAATCATAAAGTCCTCGATAATTCTGTGGAACGTAAGCCCGTTATAGAAGCCTTGATTTACAAGATTTTTGAAGTTTTCTACGGTCACGGGTGCTGTCGTTGCATCAAGGAGAACGACGATTTCGCCAAACTCACGCACGGTGATTTTTGCATAGCTTATATCTCTACCCTCGGTGCTTCTGGATTCGTAGTACTCACAATAGTCCTTTTCCTCTTCGCCGCAGGATGCAAGCGTCGCTGTGCACGCCGCAAGAGCAAGAATTATGCATAAAAGCTTTTTGAGTGTTTTCATTTTTTATATATCCCTTCTTTTTTTAGCTCGTTTAAATTATTAGGTAAAAATCACTCGACAACCTCGATTTTTTCTATAACGGGCTGAAGAGCCTCGTAAATGACAAGTCCGTTTTGACCCGTATATCCCGAAACGACGGCGGTAATTTTCTCGACGGTGCTCATTCCCTCTATAACGTAGCCGAATGCGGCATAGCTCCCGTCGAGGTGGTGCGAGTCGGCATCGCAGATGAAGAATTGACTTGATGCGGAATTTTTGTCATCTGAGCGTGCCATAGAAATTACGCCTCTTTTATGAAGAATGTCGTTCTCAAAGCCGTTTGATGAAAATTCGCCGACCACCGTATTCCCCGAGCCGCCGGAGCCGTTTGCATTAGGACATCCGCCTTGAATCATAAAGTTGTCTATAATTCTGTGGAACGTAAGCCCGTTGTAGAATCCCGCCCTCACAAGCCTGACGAAGTTGTCCGTAGTTAGTGGGGCTGTCGTCCTGTCTAAAAGGAGCGTGATTTCGCCAAACTCACTTACGGTGATTTTAACCGTCACAGTTTGATGATCAGAGGTGTCACGGGTGTCCTTGTAAATGCAATAATCGGGCATCGGGTCGAGGTAAAGCTCCTCGCTCTGAAGAAAATCCATAATGCTTCCGTCGCCCAAAAGCAAGACCGTGTCAATTACTCTTATTTTGTATCTGCCAAGGTCGCTCCCCTCAAGCTTTGCCGCATAGGTGCTTGCCGCAGAGCTGCTTGTGAGCTGATAGGCATAAACGCAAAAGCCGTCCGTGTCCGTAAGAGCAAATGCGGAAACGACGCCGTCCGCCGCCATATCACGAAGCTCCTCCTCGTTTGGCTCGGTGAAGAAGTATTTGCTTGTTCTGCCGTTATAAACGGCGGCGGCACGCCAGCCGTAATAGGGAGTTGGCTTCGCACCCTCATCGTCTGCACCGCAGGCAAAGAGGCAAGGGAGGGTCATAACAAGGAGAAGAAAAAAAGCCGTGATTCTTTTCATTTTCTAAATATCTCCATTCCGTCGCCAAAAAGAGAGACGACCGCACAAATCTTCAATATAATTTCATAATTTCGGCACCGTGCTATGCACGACTGCGGGGGAGAAGGCTCTGAATCAATTCTTTTATACGTATTGACAAATTATAAATTCGATCAGCTTATATCCGCCAATACCGCCGAATTTTGATGCCGCATCAAGCCTTGCAAGCTCGCTTACAATGTGGGAGAGCGACTCTTTTCCGTACCTCTTTGCTCCTGCAAGGCACATTTTCGCTCTGAAGCCCTTTATACCGAGGAGCTCTTCAATTTTCGCCGTGTCGGTGCCGTCGGAGAGCATTGCGGTGTTTAAAAGCTCGGTAAAGCTGCGTTCTATCATTGCAAGGATTATGTTTGGGTCGATGCGTCGGAATTTCAAGTCCTCAAGTGCCAAAAAGGCCGCTGCACGGTTCCTTGAGGAAAGTGCGTTTTGCAGAGCGAAGGCCTCACTCTCGGGTGTTGCCGAGCAGACCTCCTCCACGTCGGCAGGGGTGATTTTTTCTTGCCCTCTTGTTTTTGCAAGAGCGACAAGCTTGCTGACCTCGCCCGCAAGCACGTCCATAATCTTGCCCGAGCGAAGAAGCAGTGCGTTCAGCACCTCTATATCTACCAAAACGCCCTCTGCATCAAAATGCCTTTTCAGCCAGCCAAGCAGCTGTCTGTCGGTTGATTTTTTGAAATTGACTATGTTGAAGAGCTTTGAAAAGCGTCGCTCGAATTTCGTCGGATTTTTTCCGACCGAAAGGTCTGCACCGTCCGCCGCCGCTATGAAAATCAACACGGTGTCGGGGAAGTCGTCGTGTAGTGCCGCAAGCTCCTCAAGCTCCGAAAGCTCTTTTTCTTTCATTGAAGTAAAGTCGCAAAAACGCCACTCAACCACCTTGTATTCACTCATCAGGGCGGGTGAGGTAACAGCCTCTCTGAGCGCGGCAAAGTCCACGTCCTCACCGTCAAAGACGGTATAGCTGAAAACGTCGGGCGTCTCTCCAAGGGTCGCGCGGAGAAGCTGCTTTGCGTAGTATCTTTTTAAGTAGTCCTCCTCGCCGCAAAAAATATATCTGCCGACGGGATCCTTTTTAATTTTTTCGACAAGCTCGCCGACTTCCATAAATCTGCCTCTTTTCCTTTCATAAGTGTGGAAAACTTTACACGGGTGCTACGCAAACGTGCATTTTGCACGTCTTTTTCGCTCCGCCGAGGGTCATTTTGTATTCAAGCTCCAAAGAACCGCCGAAAAAGGTGAGGCTGTTTTTCACTCTCGTTGCCTCAAGGGAAAGCTCGAATGCATAGGGAGGGATCCTGTAAAGTGATTTATGCTCCTTGCCCTTTGAAAAGAGCATATTGCTCTCTACTGCACCGGAGCGTATAAGACGCACGTCCTCGCCGTAAAGCTCAAGACGGGTTTCGACCTCGGTGCCGTCCGCCTTCGTTTTATAGCAAATGGATTCTACGCCCCCCTTGCCCCACCTCATTGTGCCGACGGCACTCTCTGCCGTTTTTTCGGGAATGGGGTCGTCCTCGTTCAATACGGCGGATTCGACTGTGATGTTGATTTTTGTAAGTGACATACAGAGCGGCTCCTTTTTTAAAGCACAAAACGCCAGCCTTGAAAAACTGCCGTTTTGTGATAGTTATTTAAGCCTTTTTACGCTTTTTGAGGTTGTATTCGCTCCTCGGGTTGACAAATTCACGCCAATTCAGGCTTCCGCTTTCAAGTGCGGTGACCAAAACCTCGGCTGAGGCGATGTTCGTAGCGAGGGGAATATTATATACGTCGCAAAGACGAAGCAGGTTCATTTCCGCCTCCGACGGCTCCTTTGCGGGGTCGGTGCTTCTGAAATAGAAAACCAAATCGATTTCATCATAGGAGACTCGGGAAGCAATCTGCTCCGTTCCGCCGAAATGTCCCGAGAGGTAGGTGTCTATTTCAAGCCCCGTCGCCTCGGAAATATATCTGCCGGTCGTGTGCGTTGCACAGAGATGATGGCGGCTGAGAATGCCGCAATAGGCTATACAGAACTGGGCCATAAGCTCTTTTTTATTGTCGTCGGCAATGATTGCAATTTCCATTGGTTCGCTCCTTTACAGTTTTTGTTTTTATAAGCGGCAGCAACAAGACGGTGTAACGCTCGGACGATTTACCGAATCAAGCTCTGCAACGCATTGGATATTATTTTAATATGACACGCCGTAAAAATAACGGCACTGACGAAAATATTATACCATAAGCTTCGGCTGTTTGTCAATGAAAAAAAGAGAATTCAACAAATATTACAAAGCTTTTCGTAAATATTTGACAAACAAGGACACTAATATGCGAAATTTTCAAAAAAAATTTAAAAATATTCATTTTAGCATTGTAAAATCCAAAAATATGTTGTATAATAATTCGGAAAGGTTTTTTCCTTAATAATATTTTATTTAAAGGTTAAGATACATAAGAGGTAACAAAAATGAAAAAATTCAGAAGAATAGGTGTCCTCACCTCAGGCGGCGACGCCCCGGGTATGAATGCGGCAATCAGAGCCGTCACCCGTTCGGCAATAACTCACGGCGTTGAGGTGATGGGAATTTATAGAGGATACTCGGGTCTTATCGCAGGAGATATAAAGCAGCTCGGTCTTCGTGACGTTTCAAATATCATCAACAAGGGCGGAACGTTTCTTTACTCCGACCGCTGTCCCGAATTCAAAACGGAGCAAGGTATGGCAAAGGCTATTGAAACCTGCAAGAGGTTCGACATCGACGGCATTGTTGCCATCGGCGGTGACGGCACGTTCAGAGGTGCAACCGACCTCACCGCAAGGGGAATTCCTTGTGTCGGTCTGCCCGGCACTATCGACAATGACATTACCTCTACGGACAACACCATAGGCTTTGACACTGCTATGAACACGGTTGTTGACCTTGTAGATAAGCTGCGTGACACCTGCGAGTCTCACGCAAGATGCAGCGTTGTTGAGGTTATGGGCAGAGGTGCGGGCGACATAGCTCTTATGACGAGCATTGCATCCGGTGCATCGGCGGTAGTAATACCCGAAATAGAGGCAAACGACGATGAAATTTGCCTTAAAATAGAATCGGCAAGAAAGCTTGGAAAGCGTAATTTCATTGTTCTTGTCTCCGAGGGTGTCGGAAGCGAATACGGTCCCGCTCTTACGGAAAAGATAGAAAAGGCTACGGGTGTTGAATCCCGCTTCTCCCGCTTTGCACACATCGTAAGAGGCGGCAGCCCCACGCTTAAGGACAGAGTGATGGCGACCAAAATGGGTACCTTTGCGGTTGACAGGCTTCTTGACGGTGAGTCAAATATTGTAATTTGTGAGAAGAACTCCGCCATTGTAGCCGTTGACATCAACTATGCCCTCGTGCTTGACAGAATGTATAAGGGCAAGCTGCAGGACGGCGACCTTGAGCCTTTTTCTGCCGATGAAATTGAGACTATGAAGGCTGAAATCGAGCAAAGACGTGCGTTTATAAAGACGATGTACGAGATTGCTTGCGAAGTAAATTTGTAATTAAAATCCCCTCGAAGTTCTACTGCTCCGAGGGGACGGCTTTTTAAAACGACCGCTTACAAAAAAGCACGGGTCTTCAGATTTAAGCGCTCTTGACGGAGGGAGGTAGACCTTTTTGAAAACAATTAAATATAATCTTGGCGAAAAGTACGATACAAGAGAGTGCGTTGTTGCTCTCGGCTTTTTCGATGGGGTACACCTCGGTCACCGAGAGCTTTTGAAATTTACGGTGAGTGAGGCTCGCAGACTCGGCGTTGCCTCTGCGGTGTTCACATTTGCGTACGGCGGCGGCATTAAGGCGGACTCGCCTAAAATTTATTCGGACAGAGAGCGTGAGGAGCTTTTTTCTTCTCTTGGAATAGACGTGTGCTTCGTCGCAGATTTTGCGTCCTTATCAGGTGTTTGTGCCGAGGATTTTATAAGGCGGTGTATCAGAGAGGACATTGGTGCTGTGTGTGCTGTTGCGGGATATAATTTCCGCTTCGGTCAAGGGGGGCTTGGGGATGCATCGCAGCTTTCTCGACTTATGGAAGAGACTGGCGGCAGAGCAAGGATTTTCGAGCCGTTTTTGGCAGATGGAAGTCCTGTTTCCTCGACACGTGTACGTGCTTTGATGCAGGAGGGCAGAATAGAGGCGGCAAGCCGTCTGCTCGGAACACCGTATTTCCTCGTCGGCAGAGTTGAGCACGGCAGGGCTGACGGACGCACCCTTGGATTTCCCACTCTTAACGTATCCGTCTCGGAGCAAAGGTCTCACCTCAGACAGGGAGTATACCTTACGTCAGTCGAAATCGACGGAAAATTTTACACGGGTCTGACCAACGTGGGCGAATGCCCGAGCTTTGGCAGGCGGGAATATCATACGGAGACCTTTTTGCTCGACTTCGACAAAGAGGTGTACGGAATGGAAACAAAAGTTTACTTTTTGAGCTTTCTTCGGGACGAGCAAAAGTTCTCCTCGCCCGAGGATTTTAAAAAACAAATAGAGAGGGACTGCGAGCTGGCACGAAAAAGGATTACAGAGTCCCCCTCGATAAGAGAATGGAGATAAAAATGGCAGGAAAATGGACAAAGCTGACAGTAAAGGCAAGCACCTCCGCCCTTGACGAGGTCTCGGCTGTTATGAGTATGCTCGACAACGGCTTGATGATTGAGGATTACAGTGACTTTTCGTTTTGCGGAATGTACGGTGAGCTTGTGGACGAGAGCATTCTTGAAGCTGACAAAAGCAGTGTAAAGGTCTCTATTTTCGTCCCCGAGGAAAGAAGCTTTCTCGAATACCGCTCGTTTTTGCAGGAGCGTCTCGGCTCGCTCGGAATTGAACACGAGATTAGCATTGAGGGGCTGTCGGAGGACGATTGGGCAGATTCGTGGAAGCAATATTACAAGCCCGTGCCCCTTGGGCGTGTGACAGTCGTGCCGGCGTGGGAAAAATACACCCCTGCCGAGGGCGAGGTAATTATAAGAATGGACCCCGGTATGGCGTTCGGCACGGGAACGCACGAGACGACGAGGCTCGTTATTCGCTTAATGCAGGACGAGGACCTCGCAGGCAAAAGGGTGCTTGACGTCGGAACAGGCTCGGGCATACTCTCGATTTGTGCATCTAAGCTCGGTGCTATGAGCTGCAACGCCTACGACATTGACCCGACTGCGGTTAAGGTTGCGCGGGACAACGCAATATCCGACGGCTGCACCAATATCACCGTCGAGGTGAGTGATTTGCTCCGTGACGTAGACCTTGGGGGCGGAAAATACGATTTCTGCGTTGCAAATATCGTCTCCGACATAATTATCAGAATGATGCCCGACCTTGCGGATTACGTAAAGGCACACGCCCCTGTTATTCTCTCGGGCATAATTGATTCCCGAGCGGAAGAGGTGCGTGCGTGCGTCAAAAAATACGGCTACAAAATCGAAAAAGAGCTTTACGAAAACGATTGGGTAGGTATGCTTATCAGGCGTGCGTGATATAAATTAAGGAAAACAGAAAGGCGGCGAGGGTATGCCGAGATTTTTTGCAGATAAAAACAACGTCAAAGACGGCAAAATCCTTATTGTTGGTGATGATGCCTACCATATTGCAAGAGCGCTGCGTATGGCGGAGGGGGACGCTCTGACGGTCGCCGACGGAGAGGGCAGGGAATATTCCTGTATCCTTACCCGCATACGTGACACGGAGTGCGAGTGCCGCATAGCCTCTGAGAGAGAAGCACGGACGGAGTCCCCCGTCAAGGTGACTCTTTTTATGGCGTATCCAAAGGGGGACAAGCTTGAAACCGTGATTCAAAAGGCGGTGGAGCTTGGAGCTCGGCGAATAGTTCCGTTTGAGTCCTCACGCTGTGTAAAGCGTCCGAGAGCAGACAGGGCGGACAAGCAGACCGAGCGACTTTCAAGGATAGCCAAGGAGGCGGCAAAGCAGTGCGGCAGAGCAATGGTGCCCGAGGTTTCTTTGCCCGTTTCCTTTTCGGAAATGCTTGCTTTGGCAAGCGAGGCGGAGCTTGGACTCTTTTGCTTTGAGGGCGAGGAGCAAAAATCGCTGAAGTCGGCATTCGAGGAGCATAGGCACGTCGGGAGTATCGCTGTGGTTGTTGGCTGCGAGGGCGGCTTTTCTGATGAGGAGGCGTGCAAAATTTCCGAGGCAGGGCTTGTAAGCGTAACACTTGGAAAAAGAATACTCAGATGCGAGACGGCTCCGCTATACGTTTTGTCCGCAATTTCCTACTTTTTCGAGCTGTAAAACCGCAGGTTTTGCAAAATGTTACAAAAAAAACGAATTTATTTTGTGATTTTTAGAAAAAATTTCAAAAAAACTATTGAAAAATTACAAAAAATGAGTTAAAATATAGTACAGTATGAACAAAAGCGTTTGTTAATGTTGCATATACCCAAATTTATAAGACGTTTTTTTGCCGACCGCCCTCTGTTGCTCTCGGCTTTTTATAATGGTGAAAAAACGACTGGAAAGAGGACGTTTTATGTCTAATCGCATATTTCAAACAATTATTCATCAAATGAGGGACGTTATTGAGCGTACCGTCGGAGTAATTGACGAAAACGGAATAGTAGTTGCTTGCTCTGAGCACGGAAGAATAGGTGAATCCAAGCAGCGTGTCAGAGAGGAGCTTTCTTACTCCTCTGAGTGCGTGAGGTTTGAGGGATATACTTACAGATTTATAAGCACAGGAAGCAAGAGTGACAACATTGTCTTCTGCGAGGGTGAGGATGAGTCTGCAAGCAGAGATACTAAAATCCTTGCTATAGCTCTCGGAAACATCAAAAATCTTTATGATGAAAAGTATGACAAGGGCTCTTTTATTAAAAGCATCATTCTCGACAATATTCTGCCCAGCGATATTTATATCAAATCCAACGAGCTTCATTTCAGCAACGACGAAAACAGAGTCGTAATAGTCGTAAAATTTGTAAATTCCACCGGCACTCCCGCCTACGAGATGGTTGAGTCTGTTATGGCCGACCGTGAGAAGGATTACATAATCAACATCGGCGAGCAGGACGTGGTTATAGTAAAGGAGCTTGATGACATTTCAAGCGAGGACGAGCTTGAAAAGTATGCGGAGGGTCTTATGGACGCCCTTTTGGCTACTTACGGAGCAAAGGCTTACGTCGGAATTTCCTCGGTGACGGACAACCTGCGCGACCTTGCAAAGTCATATAAGGAGGCTCGCATTTCTATTGAGGTCGGAAAGATTTTTGATATTGAAAAGCCTATTATGTCCTATCGCAATCTCGGTATAGGAAGACTTGTATATCAGCTGCCCACCACTCTTTGTGAAATCTTCCTCGGCGAGGTGTTCAATAAAGGCTCGCTCGAGTCGCTTGACCGTGAGACGCTTATGACGGTGCAGAGCTTCTTCGAAAACAACCTCAACGTTTCCGAAACGTCAAGAAAGCTGTTTGTACATAGAAACACCTTGGTTTACCGTCTTGAAAAAATCAGAAAGCTCACAGGCCTTGACCTTCGTGAGTTTGATCACGCCGTGACCTTTAAGGTTGCTCTGATGGTCAAGAAGTATCTGACGAGCAAGCCCACCAAGTTCTGATTTTTGACAGCGGGGTGACAAAGACGGGAGGAATAATCCTCCGCTCAATATCCTATAATTAACAGAGACTGCCCCATCGAGGCTTACTCGGCGGGGTAGAATATTTTACAAAATTGAAGGAACAAATGCAAAAAAGAAAAACAAACAGAGTGTCAAGAGCAAGTCTTTTTGCACTTCTTTGTGCTCTGGCACTAACGATTCTTTCCCTTTCCTCCTGCTTTGAGCCGCAAGAGCCACCCTCAAAGGACGAGCTTTACGCAAACATAGAACAGGCGGATGGGGGCTATGACACCGTTGCACGTTATCTTTACGAGTGGGAGTTCCCGAGCTTCAACAACAACAAATTTCTCGCCGTCGAGGGCTGTGTTGACAGCTATTATTATGAAGAAATTCCGTCTGCCTACACGCTTGCAAGGGCAACGGCACAGATGTTTCTTGAGCATTGCTATGACGTAGTGAGCCTCTCCGACAGAGCCGAGGTTACAGACGCTCTGCTATACTGCTATATAGAGTCGCTCGGCGACCCGTATTCCGAGTACCGTGACGCAAAGCGCTTTGAGGATTTCGAGGGAGACCTTAGCGGCAGCGACACCTTTGTCGGAATAGGTGTGCAAATCAAGAAGACCGAGGAGGGCTTCCCCTTCGTTTCTTCGGTGCATAATGGTTCCGGCGCAGAGGCGGCGGGCATAGCACACGGAGATATAATCGTGGAGGTAGCCGACACCCGTGTCACGACCGGTCAGGACAGCAACTATCAGCAGGCGGTCGATATGATTCGAGGCGAGGAGGGCACGACGGTAAAAATTACGGTGCTGCGAGGCGGCGAGGAGCTGACGCTTGAGCCTGTGCGTGCAACTCTGCCCGAGGTGACGGTGAACTGCCGTATCAAAAACCAAATTGCATATATAGAAATTCTTTCGTTCAAGACCTCGACGGCAGAAGAGTTTACTGCCGCTGTCGATTATGCAGAGGGGGCGGGAGTAAAAGGCATAGTTTTTGATTTAAGAAACAATCTCGGTGGCAGGCTTGCCACAGTTACAGAGATGCTCTCGTACCTTGTCGAGGACGCAAGACCGATAGTGTCATATCAGTACAAGGGAGAGGCGAAAACCGTAATAAAGTCCACCACAAAAAAGGGGCTTCCCGACCATAAATTAACCCTGCCGTCGGTCGTTTTGATGAACGAATATACGGCATCTGCAGCTGAGATTTTTGCCGCAGCGCTCAGAGATTACGAAACGCTTGGACTTCTTCGGGTCACCCTCGTTGGAAAGACCACCATAGGTAAGGGTGTAATGCAAAGCTCTTTCCCTATGACGGACGGCTCTGCCGTGACGCTGACGGTTGCTTATTATGACCCGCCTGTGGGTGAAAATTATCACGGGGTGGGTGTTGAGCCGGAAAAGGTGGCAGAGTACAGCCTTACCTTGATGGGTGGAGACAGCCAGCTGAACGTGGCAACAGAGGAGCTTGAAAAGCTCATTTCACAAGAAAACAATTAAAAATAAAAATAAATTTAAACGGAGATACAAGAAAATGCCTGAAATTAAGACCTACACCCCTCAAGGCTTCAAGGCCTTGCAGGACGAGCTTGACTACCTTGTAAACGTAAAGGTAGAAGAAAACAAAAAGGAGATTTCCACTGCACGTGCGTTCGGCGACCTTTCTGAGAACTCGGAATATGACGAGGCGAAGCAGGAGCAGGCTAAAATACACGCCAGAATAGACGAGCTGCGTGAGATGATTGCAAACGCAAAGGTCATAGACGAGTCGCAGATTGACGAGTCTAAAATAAGCGTCGGCTCTGTCGTAGAGGTCGAGTGCGAAAATCTCGGACGCAAGAAATATCATATAGTCGGCTCCTACGAGACCGACCCGAAGAACGGGAAAATTTCCGATGCCTCTCCCATAGGACTTGCTCTTATAGGAGCCAGAGCGGGAGAGACTGTTGTCGCAAGGACCGCAAAGGGCGAGATGAACGTCAAGGTTCTCAGCGTCACAAGAGCAAAAGAGTAAGTATACCCCAAAGGAGGACACTGTAATGGCAGAAAATATGAATGGCACACAGCCGAGCAGCACAAGTGAGCTTCAAGTAAGAAGAGATAAGCTTGCCGCACTTGTCCAGGCGGGCAAAAACCCCTTTGAAATAACAAAATATGACGTAACGCACACCTCCGTCGAGGCTGTGAAGCTCTTTGAGGAGCGTGAGGCGGAGCTTAAAGAGGCCGAGGAAATCAAGGTTTCCATAGCCGGCAGAATGGTCAGCCGCCGCATAATGGGCAAGGCATCGTTCGCACACGTGCTTGACGATGAGGGCAAAATACAGCTTTACGTAGCAAGAGACAGCCTTGGGGAAGAGGAGTATGCCGCATTCAAGAAATGGGACGTCGGTGACGTTATAGGCGTTGAGGGTTCTCTTTTCCGTACCCGTACGGGTGAGGTTTCCATACACGCAACAAAGGCAATCCTGCTTGCAAAGGCTCTTTTGCCTCTGCCCGAGAAGTTCCACGGACTTACAAACCTTGAGCAAAGATACAGACAGAGGTACGTTGACCTTATTGTAAACCCCGAGGTCAAGGACACGTTCGTGAAGCGTTCTCAAATCCTAAGACTTATCAGAAGCTATCTTGATTCAAAGGGCTTCCTTGAGGTTGACACGCCCATACTCGTTCCGCTTGAAATCGGTGCGAGCGCACGTCCGTTTGTAACTCATCACAACACCCTTGATATGGATATGTACCTGCGTATAGAGACAGAGCTTTATCTCAAGAGGCTAATTGTCGGCGGTATGAACAAGGTTTATGAGGTTGGCCGTATTTTCAGAAACGAGGGTATGGATCAAAAGCACAACCCCGAGTTTACATCTATCGAGCTTTACCAGGCATTTACCGATTATTACGGAATGATGGACCTCGTTGAGGAGCTTTACAAGATGCTTGCAAAGGAGGTTTGCGGCTCGACGAAGATTACTTATCAGGGAATAGAAATTGACCTCGGACACTGGGAGAGACTCACTATGGTCGAGGCTGTAAAGAAGTATGCAGGGGTCGATTACTATGATTGGAAGAGTGATGAGGACGCACGTGCCGCAGCAGCTGAAAAGCACGTTGAAGTGCCCGAAAATGCAACACGGGGTACGGTCTTGGTCGAATTCTTCGACGCTTACGTAGAGGACAAGCTCATTCAGCCCACGTTTATTTACGACTATCCCGTAGAGAACAGCCCCTTGGCAAAGCGTAAGCCCTCCGACCCTAGGTTTACCGAAAGATTTGAGTATTTCATAAACTGTACGGAGTACGGCAACGCATTCTCCGAGCTTAACGACCCCATCGACCAGCGTGAACGCTTTGAGCGTCAGGTCGAGGCAAAGAGAAAGGAAGAGCCGAATTGCAACGCAGAGGTTGATTACGACTACATCACCGCACTTGAATACGGTCTTCCCCCCACAGGCGGACTTGGCTTCGGTGTTGACAGACTCGTAATGCTCTTAACCGACTCTGCTTCGATTAGAGACGTTTTGCTTTTCCCCACAATGAAGCCCGAAGCTTAATAAATTTTCTACACCAACGAAGCAAGCCTCCGTCGCCGCACATTCGCATTTTATCGCCTCGATACGCTTGGCTCTGCCTACTCTTTGCTTGGGGCGTTTTTCTGAAGCAAGACCGTCGTTTATAAGGTTTTTGTTTTGCTACTCACGCACCTATTCATATACCGTCGCAACAATGCCGTTTTTTGAAATTTTCGCCTTGTTGCCGCACGCTCGCCAAAAATAGTCAAGTATGCGAAAATACTCTTGACTTTTCAATAAATATTGAGTATAATATATTTGATGTAGTTTTGAGCATTTATTCTTGTGAATCAATGCAAAAGACACGCTTTGGTGCGGAATTTAAGATTTTAAGGAGAAAAAATATGAGGTCTGATATAGTATCCGAGGCAATTTCCAAGTATGGAAGCTGTATTGAAAAGAATTCGTTTGTATCGTTTACGCAGGCATTGAGAGCTGCACCGGACAGCTGTGCCGAGAGGCTTATGAAGATGCATCCGAAGAGCAAGCTTTTGACGTTCTTGCTTTCTCTTGTAGGAGGAGTGTTAGCTCTTGACAGATTTTATATCGGAGAAAGACGCTCGGCTATCTCAAAGCTGATTATGAACGTCGTAAGCATTGTTCTTTTTGCGATTCCATTTGTCATATACGGAGCAACGGGAACGATGGGCATTTGGGGCTTCTTTCTTTACATAGGAGCAATATTAGGATCTGTTTCTGCAATTTTCTACCTTGGAGACGTCTTCACTCTTCGTAAAAAGGTTAAGGAAGTCAACTATAAGCTTCTTGCAGGCTTCCTTCACGATGCGGCAACCCAAGAAAAGGACGCAATAGCCGCAAAGGCGAAAGAGGAATTAGAGGCAGCAAAGGCGGAAGCAATAGAGTCTGTAGCAGAAGCTCCTGCAGAAGCATAAAGCTTAAAATATAACAATAAAAAGAACCGTCGAAAAGCCCTCGGGTGACAAAAAAGCGTCGCTTCGCAAAGAAAAGGGTTAAAAAGAGGAGCATTCTAAAGGACAACTTCAAAAGTTTAATAGAATACGCTACCTACCGACAAGAAAAGGGCAGAGATTTTACGTTCTCTGTCCTCTTTTCTCTTCTTTGGCACTTCTTTTGTATAAACAAATGCTTTTTTGCCTATGTGTGACAAGGTTAGCCTTGAAAAGAGATTATGATAAGAAAAACTTGTTACCCACGGCTGTTTCGGCACAACATAATAAATTTGGCGTTACCCAACTATAACGGTACCCTGTCCACGTGGACAGGGTACCAAATCGTTTTTTAGTTTAATTGTAAACTTTCGGTCAAGTTTTGTAAAGACGGACGCTTAGCTCTTGCAAAATTATACATTTTGTGATAAAATGTATAAAAAAGCAAAAAAAGAGGGATAAAAATCACCTCGTTTTCCCTGGGAGGAAAAATGGAAGATAAAAACGAAAATAAACCGTGTGAAAAAATCGACGGAGAAGTGAAAATCTCCGTACCCGTGTCGAAAAAACTCGAAAATTTTTGGTATCACTACAAGTGGCACACAATAGCCATAGTCTTCGTCATTCTTGTTGCGGTGGTGCTTACTTTTTCATTTTGCAGCCGTGAGGAATACGACGTGCACATCCTTTATGCGGGTGACAAGGCGATTTCTACGAGCAAATCAAATCCCGAGCGTCAGCAGTTTTTGAGTGCGTTTGGCTCGGTGTCCAAGGATTATGATGAAAACGGAAGCACGAACGTCGCATTCAAGCACCTTTACGCTCCTGATGAGGAAGAAATAGATAGGATAGAGCAAGAGGGCGGTGAGATTCCGGATCGCTTGATTTACGAGGATTCTAAGATGTTAAGTACGCTCCTTGCACAGAGCGAATACTATCTTTTGTTTTTAGACAAGGCGGTTTTTGATACCTGCTCAAAATCGGGCTTTATCTCCGACGTAACTCCGTATCTTGAGGGCTTCGGCGGCGAGATTGTCAGAGGTGAGAACGGTGCGACGGGCATTTTTCTTGCCGACACCGGGTTTTATGAGCTTGAGGGAATAAAGCTGTTGCCGAGCGACACCGTGGTCTGCGTAAAGCTGGCAAACGCTTGGGCAAACGACTCAGATATTGAGCTTCGAAATCGGGCGATAGAGGTATTTAAAAAAATCGCTGCAAGCTGATTGTCATACTCACTCACAAAGTACACCGTATCTGCATATAATACTAACGGAGATAGGGGGCGAGCTCATTTAATCATTCTCCCTCTTTTTTCAGAAAACGGATAAGCGGAGTGAAATATGAAAATAGTCGTTGTTCGCTCGCCAAAGGCTATAAGGCGTATTTTGGCGAAAATATTTGGCGTAAGCCTTAATAAAAAAACATAAAAGCAAGCCGACACCAAGGGACAGGTAATTGCACCCCGGGTGTCGGTTTTTTGTTTGTTTTTGTACTTAAAGGCCTTTGAGGGTTTCCATAACGTAGTTGCCGAACTCCTCGCAGGTTGAACCGTCCGCTCTGCCCGTAATCTTTAGCTTACGCTCCTCGAAGGAGCAAATGTCAAGAGCACGCTCAAGCTTGTCTGCCAGATCCTGATATCCGATGTGAGAGAGGAGCATTACGCACGCACGGAGCATAGAAGAGGGGTCTGCGTAGACCTCACGCCCCTCGTTTACCATTCTCGGTGCTGAGCCGTGAATAGCCTCGAACATTGCGTACCTCTTTCCGATGTTGGCACAGCCCGCCGTTCCGACACCGCCCTGAAATTCAGCCGCCTCGTCGGAGATGATGTCGCCGTAGAGGTTGGGGAGCAGAAGAACCTTGAAGTCACGCCGACGCTTTTTGTCTATGAGCTTTGCCGTCATTATGTCTGCGTACCACTCGTCCGTTGTGATTTCGGGGTAGTCTTTCGCAACCCTGTGACAGTCCTCAAGGAAGTTGCCGTCTGTGGTCTTTATTACGTTCGCCTTTGTGACAAGGGAAACTCTGTCGAGTTTATTCTTTCTTGCGTAGTCGTATGCGAGCCTTGCAATTCTCTCGGAGCCCTGCTTTGTCGTGACTGTAAAGTCTACGGCAAGGTCGTCTGTGACGTTGAAGCCCGATGAGCCGACGGCGTATCCACCCTCTGTGTTCTCACGGAAAATAGTCCAATTTATACCCTCCTCGGACACCTTTATGGGGCGGATGTTTGCAAACAGGTCAAGAGCCTTTCTCATTGCGACGTTTGCGGACTCAATGTTGGGCATACCCGAGCCCTTTTGGGGTGTGGTGGTCGGCCCCTTGAGGATAATATCACACGCTTTAAGCTTCGCCATTACGTCGTCGGGAATTGCCTTGAGTGCGGCAATTCTGTTTTCAAGAGTTAAGCCGTCGATGGTTACAAACGATATTCTTCCACTCTTTACAAGGTCGTCGAGCAGGAATCTTAAAACTCTCTCGGCCTCTTTTGTGATTGTCGGACCTATCCCGTCGCCGCCGCATACGCCTATTTTGATTGTATCGAGCTTTTCATAGTCCGTAAAGTCACCTTGCGACTTCATATTTTCTACACGGGTCAGCTGTTCTTCAAGAATTTTACGAAATTTCGCAAGAGCGATATCGAGATTCTGTTCGTAGTTATTCATAGATTTTGTAAACTTTCCTTTACATTTTATTCTGTTTTAGATTTAGGCTACAGGTGTTTTCTTACACAAAATCATTTGCTATGGTTTTTCGTATAATTAAGAAGCCCGCCTGAAAGGAGTATTGCACGCTGTCTTTCTGTGAGGGTGAGCTTTAAGGAGATTCTTGCGCCTGTGGTCCTCGAGATGAGAAGCACACGGTCATTTTCGGCTACTGCTTGGGCGAGGCCCTCAATGAATATATCCTCGCCCTCGGCTATCCTGTCGTAATCCTCTTCCTTTTCAAGTGTCAAGGGCACAATTCCAAAGTTTATAAGATTTGCTACGTGAATTCTTGCAAAGCTCTTTGCTATTACCGCCTTAATTCCAAGATAGAGCGGAACAAGTGCAGCGTGCTCACGGGACGAGCCTTGACCGTAGTTTTGTCCGCCGAGAATAACTCCGCCGCCCTCTTTTTTTGCTCTTTCGGGGAACCTTTCATCACAAACCGTGAAGCAGAATTCCGAGAGCTTTGGAACATTTGAGCGGAATGGAAGAATTTTTGAGCCTGCGGGCATTATGTGGTCTGTGGTGATGTTGTCCCCTACCTTTAAAATTATTTTGCACGAAAGATTCTCCTCGGGCGGCACGCCTTTCGGAATGGACTTAATATTGGGTCCTCGCTCGACCGCAACACAAGCTGCTTCCTCGGGAGATGCGGGCAAGTCTATCATATTGTCGTTGATGTCAAAAGCTGTCGGAATTTCAACACGGGGTGCCACTCCGAGGCTCTCAGGGTTGGTAAAAGCACCCGTCAGAGCCGAAGCCGCTGCAGTTTGGCAAGACACGAGATAAACCTCTGCGTCCTTTGTGCCGGAGCGGGCAAGGAAGTTGCGGTTAAAGGTGCGAAGGCTGACACCCTTTGACTTAGGGGAAAACCCCATACCGATGCACGGTCCGCAAGCACATTCCAGAATTCTTGCACCTGCAGAAATAAGATCGGCAAGAGCACCGCACTTTGCAAGCATAGAGTAAACCTGCTTTGAGCCTGGGGAAATTGACAAAGAAACGTCGGGGTGGACGGTTTTTCCCTTCAAAATAGCCGCAACCGTCAGCATATCAAATATCGACGAGTTGGTGCAGGAGCCTATGCAAACCTGGTCGATTTTCTTTCCCTCAAGCTCGCTTACGGGCTTTATGTTGTCGGGGCTGTGGGGACACGCTGCAAGGGGTCTTAGAGAGGACAGGTTTATAGTATATTCCTCGTCGTAAAAGGCATCGCTGTCCGCCTCGAGCGGTGTGTAGTCTTTCTCACGTCCCTGTGCCTTTAAAAATGCTCTGGTTGCTTCGTCCGAGGGGAAAATGGAGCTTGTCGCACCAAGCTCTGCACCCATATTCGTAATGGTCGCTCTTTGGGGAACGGAAAGAGCTTTCACTCCCTCGCCCGAGTATTCGACAACGGCACCGACACCGCCCTTAACTCCGAGTAGTCGGAGAACCTCAAGGATAATGTCCTTTGCTCCGACAAAGTCCCGAAGTGCACCCGTGAGGGTGATTTTTATGATTCTCGGCATAGTGACGTAATAAGCACCTCCGCCCATTGCCACCGCAACGTCAAGACCGCCGGCACCAAAAGCAAGCATTCCCATACCGCCCGCTGTGGGGGTGTGGCTATCCGAGCCGATGAGAGTTTTGCCGGGAATTGCGAAGCGTTCAAGATGCACCTGGTGGCATATTCCGTTTCCCGGGCGGGAGAATAGAATTCCGTGCTTCCTTGCAACCGTCTGAATATAGCGGTGGTCATCAGCATTTTCAAAGCCCGTTTGCAGGGTGTTGTGGTCTATATATGCGACCGAAAGCTCTGTTTTTACCCGCTCTGTACCCATTGCCTCAAATTGCAGATAAGCCATAGTGCCCGTAGCATCCTGTGTAAGAGTTTGGTCAATGCGGATTGCTATTTCCTCGCCTGATGTCATAGTGCCGAGGAGGAGGTGGTTTTTTATAATTTTTTGTGCCAAGGTATAACCCATGTTAATTTTTACCCTCTATTTTTTCTTTTTTTGTAAGCCTTCACTCAAGTGCAGCTTTTTCTAAACGTAAGCTTTACCGTTACCTCGGGAGCTGTTGTCTGTTAGTTGAATTTATTTTTTCTAAGGCTTTTCATCTCGCCTCTTACGCTCTCGGTAATTGCGAAAAGCTCCTCGTCACCCATTAAAGTGGTTCTTCCGTCTGAATATTCTTTGTCGATTATAGATTTAACCCTTGCGACAATTTCGTCACGCTTTGTGTATTCCTTGTCGGACTCGCTGAAATAATGCTTATTAAGCCAATATGCGACCCCTGCAAGCCCTGAGGTGTTGGAAATGGCTATTTCTGCTTTCCTGCCAAGGATTTTTTCCGTATCAAAGATGTTGTATATTTCCGTATCCTTAACCAGACCGTCGGCGTGAATGCCGGCTCTTGTGACGTTGAAGTTCGCACCGACAAAGGGTGTCATAGGAGGAATCTGATAGCCTGTATTGCTTTCGTAATATTCAGCAAGCTCCGTTATTACCTCGGGGTTCATTCCTCCAAAGTCACCTCGGAGCGCCGCATACTCTATGACCATAGCTTCAAGAGGTATATTGCCTGTACGCTCGCCGACTCCGAAGAGTGAGCAGTTGACCGCACTGGCACCGTAGAGCCACGCCGAAACCGCATTCGTGACTCCGTGATAAAAGTCGTTGTGTCCGTGCCATTCGAGCATCTCAGAGGGAACGTCCGCATAGTGCTTTAGACCGTAAACGATTCCGGGCACGCTCCTTGGCAGAGCAACTCCGGGGTAGGAGACTCCGTAACCAAGGGTGTCGCACATACGGATTTTTAAGGGGATATTTGCCTCTCTTGCAACCTCGCCCAGTGCGTTTACAAAAGGAACGACGAAGCCGTAAAAATCAGCACGGGTTATGTCCTCGAGGTGACATCTTGGGCGAATGCCCGCATCTATTGCTCGCTTTACAACCCCGAGATAATGCTCAAGTGCCTCCCCTCGTGAAAGACCGAGCTTGTTGAATATGTGGTAGTCCGAGCAGGAGACGAGAATTCCCGTTTCTTTAATTCCAAGGTCTCGAACAAGGGCAAAATCCTCCTTCTTCGCTCTGATCCACGTGGTAATTTCGGGGAACTTGCAGCCAAGTGCCATACACCTCTCTACCGCTTCACGATCCTTTTTGGTATAAACGAAGAACTCGCTTTGACGTATAATACCACGATTTCCGCCAAGACGGCTCATCATCTTGTACATTTCAACGATTTGCTCCGTTGTGTACGGTGCACGGGACTGCTGACCGTCACGGAAGGTTGTGTCGGTAATCCATATTTCGCTCGGCATAGCAAGAGGAACGTGACGGTGGTTGAACGCAACCTTGGGGATTTCGTCATAGGGGTATATATCTCGGTAAAGGTTGGGGTCTATAACGTCTTGGAGGGAATATTTGTACTGCGACTGCTCTATAAGATTGCTGTGAGGATTTTTGAAAATCATTTTTTGCACCTCTCCTTTTTATTTTATAATTATATGCAAAGATAAAACAATTATTTCACGACACACCCCGGTCAATACGTTTTTGCAAATTTTTTAAAAAACAACCCCCCAAAAAACGCACAAGCGGACAAAAATCAAGCCTCCTCTAAATCCGCTCGCCCCTGAGCTGTCGCATTTAGGCATAACCGAATAAAAAACGAGCGGAGATGCTTTTTTACAACATCTCCACTTTTCTTTTCGTTCTGTTTGAAGAAATCAAGGTTGAAAACCTGCGGTTTTCTCCATTTAAATTAGGTTTTTATTCTATCTTCGCCCTCTCCCTCTCAACGTATGTGTATACGTCTTCGGGTCGAGAACGACGATTTCTGCTCTAAATCCGCTCGCCCCTGGGCTGTCGCATTTAGGCATAACCGAATAAAAACGAGTGGAGATGTTGTAAAATAAGCATCTCCACTTTTCGTTTCATTAGGTTTTAAGAAATTAAGGTTGAAAACCT
>JAZOQA010000060.1:0-29913 GCA_045655765.1 Eubacteriales bacterium
AAGACCGCTTGGCCTCCGACTTATAAAATAAACAGCGGCAACTGACTCTTAATCAGTGGGTCCAGGGTTCGAGTCCCTGGAGGTGCACCAAAAAACAACAGCCTGAACTTGCGTCGGGCTGTTATTTTTTCACCTCCGGCACTCGAACCCTCGCTTTCTTGCGAAAGCTGGGTTCTCAGGTCCGAGTCGCATAGTCGTGCCAAGTCGCTCGGTACACTCGCTTGTGACACTCCTTGCTTTGTCGGACACCGCTTGCGAAAACGATTATTAACCGTTTTCGCTTCGCTAACCCGTGGAGGTGCACCAAAAATAGCAGCCCGACGCAAGTTCGGGCTGTTATTTTTTCACCTCCGGCACTCGAACCCTCGCTTTCTTCGAAAGCTGGGTTCTCAGGTCCGAGCCGCATAGTCGTGCCGTGTCGCTCGGTACACTCGCTTGTGGCACTCCTTGCTTTGTCGGACACCGCTTGCGAAAACGATTATCAATCCTTTTCGCTTCGCTAACCCGTGGAGGTGCACCAAAAAATAACAGCCCGACGTAAGTTCGGGCTTTTGTTTTTGCACCTCCGGCACTCGAACCCTCGCTTTCTTCGAAAGCTGGGTTCTCAGGTCCGAGCCGCATAGTCGTGCCACATCGCTCGGAACGCTCGCTTGTGGCACTCCTTGCTTTGTCGGACACCGCTTGCGAAAACGATTATCAATCCTTTTCGCTTCGCTAACCCGTGGAGGTGCACCATCTTTGGAGGTCAATCTGACAACTCCAGCCGAAAGTCCTTGATTTTCAAGGACTTTTTTGGTTTTTATGCGAAAAATCGGAAAATAATTTTGTGATAACTCTTTGCGAAGCACAGGGACTTGAACCTTCGACAATATCGTAGCTTTGATGCTTTCCTCTTTTCTGATATAATATAGACAGACGAAAGAAATGCGGGGTACAGACTATGAAAACCACAGCGGGAAGATTGAAGCTCACACATTGCGAGCTTAGAGTTCTCATTGAAGCACGAGGTGCCAAGCGCTTAAAGCAGAGGTAAAACGGTATAGATAACACCACTACTTCGGGACTGATCCTCAGTTTCATCGATAGCTTGGAAGCCGTAAAGGGCTTGTAAAGTAGTACCTTTTGGTACTATCTTATTTTGCCGAGTAAATATCTTTAGCAACCCTTATAAAATTTTTTATAAGCTGATTATTTTTCGACAAGTAATTATACGCAAGATATATTTTTCTGTATGAGTCCTCGCTTTTGGGCATAAAAAACAGTATATTTTCGTCATAGGGCTTTTGTGCGATGGCAATGGAGTTGGTTAGAACTGCAGCGATACCGGAACACATCAAATTATAATGCATTTCGCTATGTTTTGCATTTTCAATTTTATAACGTGAGGATTTATAGTTGCCAAGAATCCTTGACATCCGCTGTCCAGTATTCGATTTTCGAGAAAATTTCAAAAATTCAATGTCACTGAATATAGACGTATCTTCAATTTCACGGTCAGGAGAATAGTTATTTGTTAGGATTTCATCTCTTGTCAAGGCAAGATGCTGCAGCTTTTCTGCACCGTTCATTTTTCTATGCATTGCAATAACCAGTCGTTCTTCGAAAACAGGTTCTATCATATATTTCGTGTGATAGTTGTCATAAGTTACTAAAATATCAAGCTCTTTGCTATCTAACTTTTCCATTAAAGCATTTGAGTCACCTTTATTTCCGAGATCAATCGTTACGTTTATTTTCGGGTATCTTTTATAAAACTCATTGCAAATTTCAGAGAGGATTGAATACGATGCAAAGCTTGAGCCTCCTACTGTTATTGAGCCGTGGTCGATATCGGAAATATCTTTTATTCTTTTTCGCATAGTGCTTTCGATTTCGATGATCTCTTCAATGTATTCTATGTAAATTCTGCCCTCCGAAGTCAAGGAGCACGGCGTCGTTGAACGGTCAAATATTCGGAATCCGAGATCGTTTTCAAGTCTTGAAATTGCCACACTGAGCGACGGCTGAGATATGTAAAGATTCTTTGCCGCCTTTGTAAAGCTTCCTTTTTTATAAACTTCATACGCATATTTCACAATTGTTTCCATAACCTTACCTCATATAGTTTTTATTATATAATAAAATCACATTATATATATTTGATTATACATCAAAGTTGTGATATAATCAATAGGTAAGTAAAAAAAGGAGTGAAAGTTTTGAAAAAGGGAGCAAACAAATTTTTAAAGGTATTTCCTTGGTATTCCGGCTTAACAAGCGATTTATTGTTTTATATTGCAATAGATACCTTGTTTTTAACGATAGTAAAGAATTTTTCACCTGCGGAAATTGTTTCCATTACGTCATTGTCGCAGTTGATTTGTATAGCACTTCAATTTCCGGTACTTTTCATAATAAAGAAGATCGGAAACACTGCGTCTGTGAGAACGGGAGCCTTTTTTCTGTTGCTTTCAGCAATCTTTATAGCTTTTGGCAAAAGCTACGGCCTTGTATTGATGGGCAGAATAATGCACGACGTTGCCGCAATATTTAAAAGTGCATCCATTGTAGCACTTGAGAATAATCTTGATCTCATTGATCGGAGAGGTGATTTTGTGCACTATAGGACATCGGCAAGTACCGTTTACGCAGTTATCACGATGCTGATTTCCTTTGTGGCAAGCTATATGTTCAATCTGAATCATTATCTCCCGATGATAGGCTGCATCACGACCTGCGCATTGGGCGTCATACTTTCGCTATTTATGAAGGACTATTCGAATTATAATAAGATTTTGTATAAGAGCAAATCGAGAATAAAGGTAAAAATAAACTATAACAAGCTTATAATAATTGCCGTTGTCCTTTACTCGCTTTTCTATTCTATGGTTAGCAACGGTCAGAGCGAGGGAAAGCTTTTTATACAGCAGAATGTCCTTTTAAATTTTGACGAGGATCAGACTTCATTGATCATAGGCACAATTGTCTGCGTTTCACGCATTATACGCGTAATGTCAAACTTGATTTTTGAAAAGCTGTATAAAAAATATCTGAATAAAATGGGCATTGCGTTGCCTGTTCTGCTCAGCACGTCGATAGGTCTTATATTGTTTGGTTCATTTATTCCACAGACCATCGCAAAAATTCTGGTAATGGCAGTGGGATACACAATAATCCTTTTTATAAGAGATCCTTTCAAGCTGTATATACAAGACGTAATATTTTCAAACACCCCCAAAGAACAGCACCAAACGTTGCTCACAGTGTTGGAATTCGGTGTAAAGGTAGCAATAGCGGGAATCGGACTTTCCTTTTCTGCCATCCTATTAAGCTATCCAATGCTTGTAATTATCGCAATTATGCTTGCAATTTCATTGATTGAAATTATTTTGAGCATAATACTTTACAGATTGATTCTGTTCGGAAAAGAGCAGAGGGTAATCATAAATAAAATTTGACTTGTGATTTTGACCCCTAAACAAAAAAATAACAGCCCGACGCACGTTCGGGCTGTTATTTTTTCACCCTCGGTACTCGAACCCCTCGCTTTTCATATTGCTAATGAAAAATCCATACCGCAGGCTCTACGGTATGGATTTTTCTAATACGTTCATTGACAAAAGAATACAACCACTCACCGAAAGTACGGGGGAGCTCGGGAAACCGGTATAGATGCCGCTCGGCGGGGTGGATATGCGTGGTTGATAAAACTAAAACGCAGCACGATGTATTAATTTTAGTCGTTGTTGTATTGACAAAAAAACGATTTTGTGATAAAATTAAGTAGAAATCAAATATTTAATCGGAGGAGAAACCGGAATGAAGAAGATTTCATTAAATTGTACGGCTATTTTTAAAAGATACGGAATAGGGCCGGGTCTTGAGATGTACAAAAAATGCGGATTTGAGGCCGTTGATTTTCATCTTCAGGATTATCACAAAAGCACTTATTTAGGCTCGGACGACGAGTTTGAGTCGTTTTTCTCAGCTGCTAAGAAAAAAGCAGACGATTTAGAGCTTGAAATAGCACAGACTCACGGTCTTTGCGGTACATATATGCCGGACAACGAGGAGCATAACCGCTTTGTAGACTTTGTTACCGAAAAGGATCTTCGCGCTTCGTCAATTCTCGGTGCACCGTCTTGCGTCGTGCATTTTATCAATTCGTCAAGATGGGGCAAGCAGCCGCCTGAGCTTATGCACGAGGTTTGCGGCAAAATGTACGACGCATTTATTCCTGCGGCGGAAAAGTACAAAGTAAATATAGCTATGGAGACCTTTGGAGCAGCTCGCATAAAAGGAGCAAGAATCCGTGATTTCTTTGCTGACCCCGTAGAGTTTAAGCGTCAGTACGATCGCCTCAACACTCAATATAAGACTATTTGCGTTGACACAGGTCACACGCACGAGGCAGAGTCCTTTTGGGTTCCGCCGCCTGAGGAAACGATTCGCATACTTGGCAAGGACGTAACCATACTTCATCTTCATGACAATAATAGCCATTGGGACGATCATCTTCTTCCCGGTATGGGTAATATAAATTGGCCCGGAGTTTTTGATGCTCTTGACGACATAGGATATAAGGGTGTTTATAATTTTGAAATTGGGATAGGATTTGCCGGCAGATTGCTTGATCAATATCTTCAATTCCTTGGAAAATACCTGCGAGAGTTCGTTGATAACCGTGGAAATGTGAAATAAAAGAACAAAAGCGGCTTTCCGCATTTAGGGGAAACCTGATAAAAAACGAGTGGAGACATTGTAAACGGTGCCTCCACTTTTGCTTTGTGCTTATTTCATTGATTTTGAGGTTGAAAACCTACTGTTTTCTCCATTTTAATTAGGCTTTTATTCTATCGCCGTTTCCTCGCTCGGTGTACCCCTTTTGTACACCTCACGCTCGTCAGACGACGAGTTCTCCTCTAAATCCCCTCGCCCCACTGTGTGTTCTCATTAAGAATCCGCCGAAATTATAAATCTCACTGCATTTTTCCTGCTTTCCCCTTGATTTTATTGGATTCTTAAAGAGACACCCCCGTGTAATAAAAGTAGAATTTTTTGTTTTTCTTGGAGCGGCAAGCTTAAAAATAGAACCGTTTTAGTTTAGAGTTATGAGGCTCTGTCTTCGCTCACCGTTATGGATTTTGTCAGTGCAAAGGTTATGATATGCTTGCCCCTTTACTTTTAACTTGACGAAGCTAAGCATCACGATGAGTAGCATCTCATAACTTGACGTCTGAGAATCATAAACAAAAAGAGAGATAATCGCAGTCAACGCTCCGAAAAACGCAAACTCCGATTGCTGCTACACAAAACTTAACAAGCACGGAGATAACTCTCACCTATCCATCAAGTTGGAATTTGCATTTTTACCAAATTCAAAATTGATAGATAGGCATAGGGACAAAACCCTCTATAAAAATAGAGAGTCCTCTCGCAAAGATAGTTAATTAAATTTTGTGTAGCGAAAGCATTATATCACACTCTAGCAGAATTTTCAAGTAGGCACGATAAATAAAATGCTAAAATTGTTTGCTTTGGCACCGTGGCGTGTGCTTGTCTTGATATGATACAAGTCGGCTCGCTACGCTAAAGAAAAAGCAAGGCTTTTAACCTTGCTTCAATTTATTTTCAATTGTGATACAAGAAGCGGTGAGCATTCTTTTGATTCTTCCGCACAGGTTACGGTGATCTTTGAACGCTTGCTCATCAATAGCATCGGATGCGAAAATCAGCTTGAGCCAAGACTCCGTTTCAGCGCATTCCTTACGGGCAATTTCAAATTTAGAGTGCATATCTGCAAGACTTTGCGGGTATTGCACCTCAGTTATATTAGCAAAAACACTTGATGAGGATTTCTTAATTTGGAAAACGGTATTGGAGTCAACTTTATATTCATTGCAAAGCTTAGCGATTTTAATCGCTAATTCTTCGCTATACTCTAATAGCAAATTGCGCTTCATCGTCGTTCTCCTCCTAGTACCAAATCATTCCATAGGAATGTATGGAATCCGCAACTCGTTGCGGCATGGAATCTCACCTTGGTGAGTATGGAATCAAGACGCAGGAAATACACCTTCGGTGATGCCATTCGCCTACGGCAATTCCATACACGCAGGGGCGTGATGCCATACCAAGCCTGCGGCTTGAATAAAACAACCAAAACCTAACCCTTGCGGGTTCGATTTTGGTTGTTTTTGGTGGACCATCTAGGACTCGAACCTAGGACCGACCGGTTATGAGCCGGTAGCTCTAACCAACTGAGCTAATGGTCCGTATATTTGACTAATATATTATATCAAATAAATATTAAAAAATAATGAACTGGATATTAACAAAAAATAAATTAGTATATATTTTTTCGACAGAGCTTGTGTGATTGTTGCATATTTGTATAAAATACAGCACCTATGGCGTTTTGACGCCATAGGTGCCTTTTGTTTAGTTAGTTGGTTTTTGCTGATTTACTTAATTAAGCCTCAAATGCGTTTCCGCTTGTAATCTTAATTTCGTAGAAGTTTATCGCAGTGCTATATGGGGAAATAGCCTTAGCGAAGAATAAATAGTTTGTAAAGTACTTTTGATACTCAGCACCATTTGCTACACCTGCAGGAAGTTCAAGGTTTATAGCTTGGATGAGTTCGCCCTCAGCGTTGTATGCCTTAACCTGCATTGCAGCAAAGTCAATCACAATTCTTACGGTTGTTTTGCCTTCGCCTACGTCACCGATTTTGACGTCTGTCGATTGGACAGAGCCTTTAGCATTGTCGGTGAGATATATTGCATCGCTTACAACCTTGAAGAGGTAGGCGTAGGTTTTTGTACCGTCAGCATTTGTTGAGAAGGTACGCATATAGAAGTTGGCGAGCGGGTTATCTCCGTTTTTGGAGAAGGTGAACTCGTAGCTTATAGCACTGTCGCCAAGGTTTGATATAGCATCGCTGACCGTTGAAAATTGCGAACCTTTTGAACCTACGATCCATTCAAGGTAGCTCTCGCCATTCTCGGTTTTTGCTTTGAAGGAAGCACCCGCACTGCTGTTGATGTCATATTTAAAGCCGTCATCCGTTTGAGTAAGGCCTGTGGTGACATCTAAAGTAACATCCGAGTAATCCTCATCGATGAGTGTAACGCTCCATTTTGCATAGAGGGTTATATCACCGCTTGTGCCTGCGGGAATACTTGTTATTTTATTTTCCGAGGCGAACGTCGGTGAGGTGTACCAGCCGAGGAATACCGCACCATCCCTAGTAATGTCCGTGGGAATTACGTATTCTGCTGCGGGATCATATTCTGCGGGAGGTGTTGTAGCCAAGGTACCGCCGTTTGTTACGAAAGTCAACTTGTTTGTATTTTCCGGAGTGGGATCGGGATCCGGAGTAGGATCGGGATCCGGAGTGGGATCGGGATCCGGAGTGGGATCGGGATGCGGAGTGGGATCGGGAAGCTCTACTCCTGCAAATCTGTCGCCCTCATCAATATTGAGGTCGTACACTCTCATAGCAGAAGTTGCATCTGCTCCCGAGCCTTTCCAGAAGATAACGTACTTCGTGAGAAGGTGACGCCATTCTCTCAGCGTGTTTACACCGCATAGTTCGGGAGAAGCACCTTTACCTACAAGACCGCAAGTTGTGGGATCATCGTCGTCGGGGTTAGATATGGAGACTGTTACATAAGCACTTACGTTGCCGTCCTTGTCATACGATCTGATCTCTCCATTCTTGAAATCAACAACTATACGGATAGTGGTCTTCTCCTCCGTGAGGGTTGCAACAATGGGGCCGTCTGCATTCGGACCAAGTCTGACGTTGCCGTCTTCATAGGTTTTGAAGATTTGGAGTTCTGTTTGGTGACTGCTGCTTTCCGTACCTGACGCATTGAGCTTTGTATAGGTGCGGAAGTAAGTGGGAAGCAGAGAACTTTCACCGTCTTTTGAAAGGGTTATAGCGAACGATGCACATTCGTCATCGGCTTGTATAGTAGCGTAGTTGTTTGTGGTGGAGCTATACGTAATTTGCGGACCCGCAGCACCTTTAATCCACTGAAGGTAGGATTCTTGTCCCTCGGTGTGTGCGACCTTGTACAAAGCACCCGCACCCTTGTTGGTGTTATACGTTATGGAGTTTTTCGAGGTTGATCCTGTCGTTATTGAAAACTCTGGAACGTTATCGTAGTCAACGGAAAGGATGTTATTGAGCCACTTTGCATATACGAAGAACGTGCCGGTCTGTCCTACGGGAATTTCGGTAACTCTTGATTCGGGCTCAAAGGTCGGTGAGGTGAACCAGCCGAGGAAGTGGGAACCTTCCTTTATAAGATTGGTGGGAAGAGGTGTTGCAGTTTCGTTGTTGTAAGTGATAGGATATTCTCCGTCAAACGAACCGCCGCTGGTGTCATATCTGATTTTTCCGCCGTTTGCACCGATTACGTCAGAACCGGGAGTCAAGGTGATCTTTCCTGCGGGAGCAACGAATGTAGTAAAGCATTCGCTTTCTTCAACAAAGACGGTTGCGGTGGCAATGCCGTCCGTGCTGACCTTCCAGGTTCCTGCTGCAAGACCGGAGACGTAGTAGTAGAGGAGGGAATTGCCCTCTGTTTCAAAGGAAAATTCTTTAAACGCAACGTTTGTCTCGGTTTTGGTAAATGCTACTACACGGTCAAGAGTCTGAGTATAGTCTACCTGATCGTTGCTATTGGTGGTGAATTCAAGAGTAGCAGTGCTTGTAGCATCTGTGACGTACATAGCTGTGAAGAGTGAATCGGAGAGATTGCCCTTCGTTCTAAGCTCGATTCTACCCCACATTATTTTGTAAAAGCTGTCGTCGGTGTAAGCGTCGTAGCAGTTCTTTCCGTTAATCCAGAAAGCCTTTTCAGGTCCGCCGATTGCCTCGATTTCCTGAGCACCCGCAAGGGAGTGGACAACAAGTCTGCCCGCCATACCGATGCCTCCGGTTGCTTTGATTTCTGCTGTTTTAGCCTCTGTGTCAATCTTGGGCTCGAGAACTGTATGTAAGAGGAAAGACTTTGTAAAGTCCTCGCTCTTGGAGGTGATCTGGTCATAGGTGAAGAAGAGCATAGGCATAGCCTCGTCACCCGTGAAGATTGTGAGCATCTTTCTGCCGAGATAGCTTACTGCTTCTGCGGGATATGCGGCAGTCAAATCTCCTGCGATGTAGCCATACTCGGGATTGCCGTTTTTGTCGTAAGACCAAGCGGCTCCGAGCATAGTAGCCATTTCATACTCGCCACTCATAAGCTGTTCAAAGGTGTTGGCACCTTCTCTGACTCTCTGGCTGCCGGAGTAGAAATATCTTTCTGCATTCTTGATGTTGTAAATATTTACCGTGCATTCCTCGTGCGAGCAGTTGGGATCGTCGCAGGGATCCTTTGTTCCATACTCTGCGACATCATCTGCCAAAGAGGGGTCGAAGACGAGAAGTCCGTTGTGTGCAACGGTTCTTCTGAGGTAGTACTCGTGCACGTATGCACCGTATTTTTCATAAGCACCGGAGGTACCTGCCAAAAGTCCCTTATAATAAATCTGGAAGGTTCCGTGGTCGTAGGTGTCGTGACCTGTTGTGGTAAAAGTACCTATACGCATCAAAACGGCAACCGCATCGGTGTCCCAGCTGTTTCTTACTGTCATACTGCCTGCGGGAGCATCAAAATACTGAATGAGGTCCACACCAACCTTAGGCTCTTCGGTGACCTCGGGACCGACGGTGTAGAAGATCAGCACGTCGGGTGCAGTCAACTCGGTGGTAAAGTGATAAGAGAAGCTCTTGTAATTGTTGGAATACAGCTTTGCCATAGCAGCGATGGTCGGGTCGTTGAACAGTGCTGCAGCAAGGAACATATACGAACCGCCGCTTTCAATCGAGCTGCCCTCGGACTTACGTCCGCCGTCACCTGTCTGGAAGTACCTTTGGTTCGGCTGCATATGTGAGAAAAGGAAATATGCGGATTGGTGGAAATCCTCGATGTAGGGGAACTCGCCGGTGTTTTGCTTGATCAGGTACGCCGCCCAAGAGCGGGTGAAGTATTTAGAGTCACCGTACGACATCGTGCCCTGTGATGCCCAACCGTTTTTGGATGCTACGTTGATGGGGGGGACGTATTCCGAATAGAATCTGCCGCCGACATAATCCCACCAAGAGGGCATCTCGTCATAGAAGACAATGGCAACCGTTACCCAGTCTCTCTGGAATTGAGGACCTGTTCCGTGTCCGGTAATGGCACCCCTTTCGGACGGAGGGAACTGTATTTCCATCTGAGGAGCGAGGACGTTGCAGACGCCTGCAATGATCTGGTTTTTGTCATCTTCTGTCAGAAGGTCGTAGCACCAGTCGTAAACCTTTGCCACGTTGACCATAACGTGCGAGGCACCGTGGTAGGTGTCACTATTTATATCCTTGGTATATACAAGAGTGAGCATTGCGTTCTTCGCACCGATTATAGCCTCAAGACCGTAAACCTCATCTCCTGTAAGAAGATAGAGGAGTGCTCTTGCTTCAAGCTGAGCAAGAATTGTCTTATCGTAGCGAACAATGCCGGTTTTTCCGTTCCTTATGGGGAACTCGCCTGTGAAGTCCTCAGAATTTGCATATTTAAAAATGGTTTCTTTAACCGTTGCCATCTGGGGATCGTTCATCAGTGTGTAGTAAATATCATCGATATCCGATTTTGAAATAAACATTCTCGGGTGCTGATCCGAAGCGGGGAATGTCGGGGGCAAAGGATAGACATTGGAGGGCATTTCCTGGGGGTCGCCGCCGAACTGAGACTGAACGAACTTTCCGTTTTCAGCACGAAGAGCCTCGAGTTTTTCTTCACGCTCTGCTGCGTTTTTAATTGCCTGCTCTTCCTCGTATTGCTTAACGGTCTTTGTATAAACAGCGGAGAAATCGGAGGAAACCGAGATGTAGCCGTCGCTATCTATGAGAGCAAGGAAGCCTGCGTTTCCAAGCTCATAAGCGATGGGATCGTTCGCTGCATATACGAGCTTGCCGTTTATGTAAGCATAGCCCCATACTAAAATTTCGTCGGACGTGCCGTAATCAGAAAAGGTGTCAAGAAGAAACTTGGTTTCTTCTCTGTTTGTGTCTCCTATGAGAATTTCCTTGTCGGTCACAGGCGTTTGAATGTCACGTGACGGAAGGATATAGACCGGCTTGCCGTTTTCGTCGTAAGAACCGGGAGCAAGCTTGTCGCCTACACTTGCGGGGAAAAGAATTGAGTTGCCGGCGTATACAAGCGTGTAATCCGATCCTTGTTCACCGACGATGACGACTGTCTCTGCCGAAGCAAGAGAGGCTGCCGTCTCATTGCCTTTCGCTGTGGCTTCTGCCTGTTGCTCTGCACCGATGAGTGTAAAGGAGAACAGCATAATCACAAGCGTAAGGAATGAAGTGAGTGTGATTTTGACTTTCATTTTTTAACCCTCTTTCTTATAAGATTTTAAATCAACCAAACATTAAAAGCACTGCATAAATAAATATGTAAATAATGCATATAAAATGTGCGGTGTGTATGTATTGTACAATTAAAAAAACGGTTTGTCAATACCAAAAAGTGCAAAAAAAAAATCTTTTCTTCAATCAATATACATATTGCACGAAAAGCATCAGAGGCGTTTGTGCAAAGTGCAAAACAGCCGTTTTTCTTCTGGTAAAAAAGAGGAGAGTTAAAATATAAATTAGTAACTAAAAAAACACAGTAAATTTATTTTAATTTTATGCTATCTAAAAGAGAGGGGTTATACGTCGGTTTTGTTTTACGCAAGTGCTTTTGAATGGGGGATTTGCAAATCAAATTTTTAAAAAGGGTCGACACCGTTTTTGCACAGCGTCGACCCGAAAAAGCCTTTGATTTTTCTATATTTATGAAGAAAGGGCGTCGCAATTTTCAAGCTTGCTTCCCAAGCACTTCATTTTTGATTTGATGAATTTTTTGCCGGGCTTGGTGCAGGCGACAACACCGAAAGCGGCGAGCATTCCGATGGCGATAAAGATACAAGGATTTGTGCACTTCGGTTCGGATTTTTTAAAAAACATAGCTTTTCTCCTTTTTGTATTTGCGTTTGACGCACGTTTAGTTTCTCCCCAATGAAGAAAAATATTAGCTATTTAAAAAGAGCTTTTGATTTTCTTTCGTTTTCGCTTGAGTGCTTTTGTCGAATAACGCCTTTTGTTTTTGTAAAAAGAAACGAAGAAATCTGCTCTTTCAGTTGACAAAACGCACGTATTGTTGTAAAATATTCATAGTACAAAATATGCTTTTTGCATTTTTAGGGGAGGAGGCTTGCGGCTGTGTTTAAGTGCACAAAATGCGGCTACACGGGCGAAACAGGCGGAACGCACTGTCACTCGTGTTCGGAAAAAACCGTTTATACGAAGGAAGATGCCGAGGTGGAGCTTGAAGAGGCAAGACGTCTTATCAAAGGGCGGGAGCACGAGGCTGCCATAGAGCTGTATTCAAGGCTTGCGGATATGGGCGTGACCGAGGCGGAGCGTGAATTTGGCGAGATACTTGAGCGAGGAGCTATTGCTCCAAGGAACCTTGACGGAGCGATGAGCCTTTTTCTTCGTGCGGCAAAGAAGAACGATGCATACTCTGCTTACAGATACTCTCGACTTGCTTCCCGTATCAGCGACGAGGTCGCTCGCTTTTGGCTGTTTTACTCGGCGGTGCTTGGCTGTGAGAGGGCTTATCCCGAGCTTGCCAGACACCTCTCCGAGGAGGGGAGGGAGGAGCTTGCGACCTATTATTACTACCTCGCTGCTGCATCCGAGGACAGAGAGTCTATCGTCGAGATGGCTATGAGATATTATAAGGGGGTAGGAGCTACGAGGTCCGAGGGGTATGCGAAGTGGTATATGGACAGACTGTTTATTCCTCCGATTTACACCATAAAAATGGCATATAAGCTAAGGGGCGTATCTGCAAGTGAGCCGCCCGTGCCGATGCCTGAAAATTATGATGCAATTTTGCGTACCCTTGCTAAGGATGCGAAAAAATACAAGGCAGATGCGGCGTACTTTTTTCTTAATGAGCTTTTGGCTGACAGAGGCGACGTTTTGGCCGAGGTTGCCGTCGGAGCATCGCTCGTTGAGGGCTTCGGCTGTAAGAGAGATATAGAGCAAGGAATGCGTCGGCTTGAAAATGCGGCGGCACACGGATGCGCTGATGCATACGGCTATCTCGGAAGCCTTTATATAGGGGGCGAACACGTAGAGAGGGACGTAGAAAGAGGCGTTTCTTACTTGGAATCTGCGGGCGAGTGCGGATCGGTTTTCGCATACGAGCTGCTCGGAGATATTTACAGATACGGCGACGGTGTTGAGCGTAATTATGCCGTTGCGATAGACAGATATGAAAAGGCGGCGTTACACGGGTCGGCACTTGGCAGAGAAAAGGCGGCGGAGCTTTCTAAAAAACGTGAGGATTTCTTTGACAGAGGCAGGGGTCTTGAGGAGGTCTCTGCCGAGGAGGCTTTTCGCGCTTATGCAATATCGGCCGCTATGGGCTTTATTCCCGCCGAGCACAGGCTCGCCTCGTGTTACGAAAACGGAGTCGGAACAGAGCCTGACAGAGCTATGGCTTATTATTGGTACAACAGTGCTGTCAAGCACGGTGATACGGAGGCTCTTTTTGACCTTGCCAGGTGCTATGCTTACGGCATAGGTGTGGCATTCGATTATAAGCGTGCGATAAAGTTATTTCTTCGTTCGGGCGGGGACGGGGTGCAAGTAAAGCGTGAAATCGCACGTCTTCTTGAGAGAAAGAAACGGCGTATAGAGAGGGGAGTGTTCTCTCGTGCTATGAGGCTTCTCTATCAAAAGAAATTCGAGCCGGCTGTAGAGCTTCTCTTGCTTTGTGAGGAGCTTGGACACGGGCAGGGAATATACACTCTCGGCTGTCTTCTTGAGTTTGGGCTGGGCGTAGGTATGAATCGTGAGCGGGCGTATGCGCTTTATGAGCGGGCGTATAAGCTCCTTTTCCGTGACCCTCGTCAGATTTACAAGCTAATTGTCTTAAAGATGGTGAGATGATGGAAAGAAGAGAGAGACTCCTTCGGAGTATTTATGAAAGAAAAAGACTTGCAAGGACGCTTGGCATTTTTTCAACCTGTGTGTCGCTCCTTGTGGCACTCGCCTTTGTATTTCTTTTGGCAGCTCTCGTTTTTTGGAAGGGCGATTACAAGCAGGCTTTAAAGCTTATTTTCACCACGGGTATACCCTTTTTGGGGGTTGGGCTCGCTCGAAAGCTGATTGGAGCGAAGCGCCCGTACGAGGTTTTTGACTTTTTTGAAAAAAGCCCAAAGGGCAAGCTGTTTGGCTCTGGTAAAAGCGAGGGCAGCGCATCGTTCCCAAGCAGACACGCATACTCGTCATTTGTAATATCAACTGCTTTTGTGTTTTTCAATCCTTGGCTCGGAGCTTGCCTTGGCGTGCTTTCAGCTTTGATGTGCGTGTGCCGTGTTTTGTTGGGCATACATTTTATAAGAGACGTTATAGCCGGTGCTGCGGTGGGTGCCGTTTGTGCGGTGCTCGGCGAATTTTTAATTAGAATATAAAAAACAAGCCGCAAAAGGATTTGCGGCGGAAACGGAGATTTTTATGAAGGTTACTTGGCTTGCACAAGCGGGACTTCTTTTCGACAACGGACGAATTAAGGTTATGGTGGATCCTTATCTTTCCGATTCGGTTGCTAAAATTGACAAGACAAAGCATAGGCGTATACCTGTGGATGAGAGCTTTTTTGACGTAAAGCCTGACGTTATACTTATAACTCACAATCACCGGGACCATCTTGACCCCGAGACACTTGAGAAGCTTCTTTCAAATACCGAAAAAGAAATTCTCGTTATGGCACCCGAGGGGGCGTTTAGGGAGCTTTTAAAATATAAAAACGGTCACAATTACGTCAGACTAAGTCCGCATACGGTTTGGAGTGCGGGTGGAATTACGTTTTATTCGGTCAAAGCGGAACACAGCGACCCGACGGCGACGGGATTCATACTTGACGACGGAGTAAAGACGTATTACGTGAGCGGAGACACCCTTTATAACTACGACGTTATAGACGACGTGCTCGATCTTGTAGACAGCGGCGTTGATTACGCTTTCGTTCCGATTAACGGTGTTGGAAACAATATGAACGCAAAGGATGCGGCAGATTTCGCTTATGAAATAGGAGCGAAATGTGCAGTGCCCTTGCACTGGGGTCTTTTTGATGAGGTAAATCCCGAGACGTTCGATTTTGACGACGCACTCGTGCTGAAGCCGTACGAGGAGACCGAGATTTAAAAAATGAAAAACGGCATAGTTGCACCACGGGGTGCCACTTATGCCGTTTTTTGTAAACTATAACTTACATTAAAGCTTGATTTTTGTTTTTATATTGTGACATTTTTCAATAGACTCGTCGGGTCCTATAACACAAAATGCGAGGTGCTCGGAGAGCTTTTCAAGCACGTCGGCAAGGCGTAAAAGCTCGGCTTTGTCCGTCTTTATCATACTGCTTCTGATTTTTTGCTCATCTTCTTTTTTTCTTCCGCTCATATAGAATGCGGTTGCCTCGCTGCCTGCGCTTCTTGCGGAGTTCAAGACGTCGTAGTCGCCGATAGTTCCAATAATAAAGCTGTCGATGCCGTCCTCGTCACAGGCGAGCGTGCGGATAAATTCGGGAATCTTGGCAAGTGAAGCGATAGATTCGGCGGGGCTTGGGTCTCTGTAAGAGTATGCACTGACGTCTCCTGTGGCACGGGCGGAAAAGCCTGCGCCGTACGCACCGCCCTTGACACGAATGGTGTTCCAAAGATAAGTGTAAGAAAGAATGTTTGACAGCACGTGCATAGAGCCGACGAAGGCTTCACCTACGTTATCAAGACTTGCGACTGCGGCGGCGTAGGAGACACGTGAGGGTACGATTATTCCCTCGTTAAGCACCCCGAGTGGGGGGATTTCTCTGATTTTAGGAGTTTTGCCCTGCTTGGCGGGAAGCATTGTCAGATTTCGTATAAAGTCCCCGTCAGGCGAGCCTGTCAGTGCTACTGTGAGCCTTGCTCGGCTGACGGCTCTTTCTAAAAGCTCGGTCATTTTTTTCGCAAGTGAAGAAAAGCCGTCTGTGAGGGATTTTTCGACCTCGGAGAGCCACCTAAACATTTCAAGACCGCTGAAGCATTCTGCTATGGCACCTATGGAGCTGACGTATGCCCTTGCACGCTTCAAGGCTGCGGCGTGTCCCGAATCTGAGAACCACTCACGCATAGATATTAGAGTTTGCTTTATAATTTTTTTAACCGTATCACGGTCGTAAAGGTTGGTGCGGTTTAAGACTTCGCCCACCAGATCCAAAAGGCTTTGACGCATACTGTCAAGAGAGCTTGTCGTCAAAAGAAGATACGGGCGAGGTCCGTTTTTTGTTTTATAGCATATTGGAGCTGCGAAAAGAGAGCCGATTTCGGCTTTCTTTTTTCTTGCCAGCTCCTCTTTTGAATATTTTTCGGTTCTGCATTTTCCGAGCAGGGATGCAACAAGGGAAATGCACGAAAGCTCTTCTTTGTCAAAATCGGATATGTCAAAAAGCAACTCCACGTAGGAAATTCCGTCAGTTTTGATGTTGTGTATCAGAACCTCACAACCATAATCGGCAAGGACGTTTGTCGGTGTCCATTCCGTCTCTTTTGGTATGTCGGAGAGCGAGAGGTAGGGGAGCGTGTTGAGTTTTTCCTCGCTGTCGGTTGTGCTTTGCCATATTTTCAGAGCTTCAGATTTCTCTTTTATTGTGCGTAGCTGGACCTTTGTCAAGCTGTCCTTTAATTTTTTAAGCTTGTGTGCCTTTTGCTCTTTTCGCTTTTGTCCGAGGGTGTTGGACGGAAGAAGAGTCAGGCGTGAGATTCTATCATTTTTTAAGAACGTGTCAAAGAGCAGACGCTCATAGAAGCCTCCGTCAAGCTTCGTTTTTGCCGAGGCAAGAATATCCTCATAGCAAAGCCCCAAAGCGGGGTCGCCTCCGTAGAGCCACGTATCGAGTGCGGCAAGTCCGTATATTAAGCCCTTGGGATTTGATCCGAAATCCTTTTCACGCAGCTTGAATTCACGAAACAGCAGCGATGCCTCGAGCCGTTCTCTGCCTATGCCCTCGTCACACAGCTTCTTCAAGGTGTCAAACAGCAGCTTATACGCCTTGTCGGTCTCATCGCACCTTACGTTTTTCATCTCTATTCCGTATGAGCAGTATTTTACTCCGTCAATGAGCGGAAAAACGGTGAGGTTCTCTGCTAAATCTGCATCGAGAAAAGCTTTTTTCAAAGGAGCTTCGTTCGAGCCGCAAAGAGCATCGGCAATAACGGAGAGCATAAATGCTTTTTCGACCTCATCAAATCGGTGGGAACGAGCCCCAACACAGAGAATAGCCCTGCCCCGAGGGTCATCTGTTGAGGCTATTTCATATTCAACACATCTCTGGGCAAGCGTATTCTCACAGTCCTCGCCAATCTCAAAGGGGGCGACCGCCTTCTCAAATTTTGAGAGGTAAGAGTCGATAAGGGGCAGAACCTCGTCGAGCTTAACGGACCCGTCGAGAAAAATATAGGCGTTCTCGGGTCTGTAATATTTCTTATGAGCGGCACAAAAGCTTTCGTAGGTAAGCGTTGGAATTGCGTCGGGGTCTCCTCCGGAATTTTTTCCGTAGGGAGAGCTCGGGTATAGCATCTTCAAAAGGGCATCGGAGGATATTTCGTCGGGTGAGGACATAGCTCCCTCCATTTCGCTGTAAACCACGCCGCCGAGCGACAAATCACCCCCGCCATTGGAGACCTCGTATCTGTAGCCCTCTTGCAAAAAGATGCTTTCGTTTTTTAGCATAAGAGGGTTGAAGACGGCATCGAGATATACGTCTATCAGATTTAAAAGGTCCTTGTCGGAGCGTGATGAGACGGGATAAACCGTGCGGTCGGGGTACGTCATAGCGTTCAAGAACGTTTTGAGTGAGCCTTTAAGCAGCTCGACGAACGGCTCCTTTACGGGGAACTTTTCTGAGCCGCAAAGCACAGAATGCTCAATAATATGGAAAACACCCGTGTCGTCCTCGGGCAAGGTCTTAAAAGCTATATAAAAGGTCTTGTTGCTGTCCTCTCGGTCGAAAAAGATGAGAGGCGTGCCTAATTTTTCGTGGCACATATACCAAAGCGTGCCGTCGAGCTCGGGAATAAAGCGTGAGCCTGTTACGGCAAAGCCAAAGAGTCTATCTTCCTTTTTCATTAACTGTTCTCCTTGTTGTTTTTCTCTTGTTCTTTTATGTTTTTGTCAATAAAGCTTAGCACGGCAAGTGTGTAATTTTTCGCATCTGTGGAAAAGGAGGCACAGTGTCCTGCCCCTGAAATAGGCAAAAGCGCGGCGGATTTGGATCGGTCACGGATTGCTTCACTCATACTGAAAGGAACAAAATTGTCGGAGGTGCCGTGAATGAGCAGAATGGGAATGTCCGAGTCTCCCACAGCAGACAGTAAGGATGCGGAATTCAGGCGGAAGCGTCCGAAAACTAACGCCGCAAGAGTGATGATAGGGTAAAGGAGCCGAGGAGATAGGCCTCTGTTTTTTAAAACGCGGGAAATTATATCCCGAGGCTCGGAATAAGGACAGTCGGCAATAGCTCCGAGGACGCTCTTTGGCATATTAAGCCCAAGGGACATAAGAACGGAAGAGGCACCCATTGAAATCCCAAACAAAAAAATTTTTGTGCCCTTGCCGAGCACGGCATTTACCCAATTTACCCACTCAAGGCAGTCACGGCGCTCCCTTATGCCAAAGGTAACGGTTGTGCCGCAGCTTTTGCCGTGAGCTCTTTGGTCGGGTATCAATACGTCAAGACCGTGTGCCATCATCGCAAGGGCAAGACCCGACGTCTCGGTGTAGGACGAGCCTTTATAGCCGTGAAAGAGAATACAAAGCCCCTTTTTCTCCTCACTCTTATAATATCGGGCAAAAAGAGAGGTGCCATCGTAGGATTTTATCCTTATTTCTTCACACGGGTAGGCACTTATTTCGTCAATTTGAGCTTTTATTTTTTCACGGATTCCGTCAAGATAAGGACTTTTAAGCGCTTGGTGAGGGTTGGTTTTTCCGTGATGCTTTGGAATAAAAAAGACTGCTCTGTAAACGAAAAAAAGAACAGTGGCAGCTATGCATAAAACAGAGGCTGATATAATTGTGGCTGTTAGCATATTTTTCCTTTCTTCGAGTAATACTTTTTATTATTGGTACAAAAAGGGCAAATTTTGCTGTCTTTTTCATTTCTTCTGTCAATTAGTATATCATACAGGAGAAAAAATGTCAATTAAAAAGGGCAAGGAGCAAAGCACGGGAGTTAGTTATTTTTATAACGATCTTTTAGTATTGACTTTATGTATTTTGCGTGTTATAATTTAATAGTAAAATATAAGGTTTTGCCTTTTAAATAAATTATGAAAGGAATCAAAATGTCAATTTTTAAGCTTGGAAAGGTTCGTGTTCCTCACAAAAAGAACACTCAAGAAGCCATACCGGTTAAAATGACTCCGCCATCCGAGGTGTCTATACTTATGCAGCAGCATATTGGTGCACCCGCAACCCCTGTGGTTAAGGCGGGAGACCGTGTATACGTCGGCACGCTTGTCGGTGAGGCGTCGGGCTACGTTTCGTCGCCCGTTTATTCTTCGGTTTCGGGTACCGTTAAGAAAATTGAAAAGATGCTTTATTCTACGGGAAGAGAGGTAGACAGCATAGTCATAGAGTCTGACGGAGAAATGACACCCGATCCCGAAATCAAGGCACCCGAGATTTCGGATCTTGAGTCTTTCGTCTCGGCTGTACGAAAATCGGGACTTGTCGGTCTTGGCGGAGCAGGATTCCCCACCTCGGTGAAGCTTGATGCAATAGGAAAGGGAAAAATTAACCGCCTTGTAATCAACGGAGCGGAATGTGAGCCGTACATTACCTCAGATACCCGCACAATGCTCGACGACACGGATTATATCAAGAAAGCTGTCGAGCTTTTCTCTCGGTATGCAAAATTCGACGAAATCGTCTTCGGAATAGAAAAGAACAAGCCCGAGGCGATAGCCACTCTTAAAGAGGCGTTTGCCGAGTGGGAAAACGTAAGAATTGTGTCCCTGCCCTCGCTCTATCCCCAGGGCGGAGAGAAGATTCTCGTTTACAATACAACGGGACTTGTTATCCCGGAGGGCAAGCTGCCCGCCGACGTCGGCGTAGTCGTGCTGAACGTGACCTCGCTTGCATTCATTGCAAAATATGCCGAGAGCGGTATGCCTCTTGTTGAAAAGACCGTGACTGTTGACGGCTCGGCGATTTCTGCTCCTGCAAACGTCATAGCTCCGATAGGAACGCCTATTAAGGATCTCATAGAGTTTGTTGGCGGCACGTGCAACGAGATCGGCAAGATACTCCTTGGCGGACCTATGATGGGTGTTGCGATTTATTCCGACGCTCATCCTATTCTCAAAACCACAAATGCGGTTACTGTGCTTGCAAAGGAAGAGGTGGCAGAGGTCACCGCAACAGCCTGCATACACTGCGGCAGGTGCGTTTCTGCGTGTCCTATGGGTCTTAACCCCACGTACTTTGCAAGAGCACTTGTCATATCGGACAAGCGAGAGATGTGTGCAAGACTTGAGGAAGAAAAAATCAATCTTTGCATAGAATGCGGCTGCTGCTCGTTTGTATGCCCTGCAAAGCGTCCCCTCGTTGAGAACAACAGGCTTGCGAAGGCGGCAATAAAGGAATACAAAACCAGCCAGGCCGCAAGCGGCAAAAAGGAAGGAGAAAAGTAAGATGGAAAAACAGCTTGTAGTATCATCCTCTCCCCATATTCGCTCGTCTGTGACTACCACCCGTGTGATGCTCGACGTTATAATAGCGCTTGTCCCCACCTCGATTATGGGTACTATACTCTTCGGACTTCGTGCGTTGGCGGTTATTGCCACCTGTGTAATCAGTGCTGTGCTTGGCGAATTTTTGTTTAATATTTGTGTGAAAAAGAAGCAGACCGTCGGCGACCTTTCCGCCGTTGTAACGGGACTTCTGCTCGCCCTTAATCTCAGGGCTGACGTGCCGCTTTGGCAGTGTGTCATCGGCTCACTGTTTGCTATTGTGGTTGTAAAGTGCTTCTTTGGCGGCATCGGCTGCAATTTTGCAAACCCTGCAATCACAGGACGTATTATAATGATGCTATGCTTTGCCGACACTGTTGGCGGCGGAGTCGGATATATCTTTGGCAAGGGCGGGGCAGAGCAGCTTACAACCACAGCAACACCTCTTGCTCTTATAAAAGAAGGAGCTTCTGTTGGAGAGCTTCCGTCTATGCTCGATATGTTCCTTGGATTTAAGGCAGGAGCAATAGGCGAGGTTTGCTCTGCGGCTCTTATACTTGGCTTTATCTACCTTGTTATAAAGCGTGTTATACATTTTGAAACTCCCCTGATTTTTGTGGGAACTGTGTTCGTCCTTTCCCTCATCATAACCTCCGATCTTCAGATGGCTCTCTATCAGGTGCTCTCGGGCGGACTGCTTATCGGAGCGATATTTATGGCAACGGATTACGTCACCACGCCAATTAACCGTGCGGGGAAGATGGTATTTGCGTTCGGCTGTGGACTTATAACAGTCCTTATTAGATTTTACGGCAATTATCCCGAAGGTGTTTCGTTCTCTATCCTCGTGATGAATATTCTCTCACCTTATATTGAAAAGTGGTGCTCGAGAAAGCCGCTGGGAGGTGCAAAAAAATGAAAGCAAGGATGAAGAATTTTACTCCTGCCATAGTGCTTTCCGTCATATGCCTCATTGCGACGGCACTGCTCGCTATAGTCAACGGCATAACGGAAGATATAATATACGAAAACGAAAATGCAGCCGTTATTGCCTCCTTAAAGGAAGTAATACCCGGTGGTGAGTTTGGTTCTCCGGAACAGCTGCCGACGGGTGCACCCAAAACTGTAAAAGCAATTTATAAAGAGAAAAACGGAAAGGGCTACGTAGTAGTTGTTTCCACGGAAAAGGGTTATACGGGCAAGCCGATTAATTTCACGGTAGCGTTTAGCCAAGAGGGTGAGCTGATAGGTGCGAAGGTGACCTCCAACCCCGAAACAAAGGGCACGGATCTTACTAACGAATACCCCTCCTCTCTCGTAGGAAAAACACCTGACGAGCTTGCAGATGCACCCCTTGTTTCCGGTGCGACCGTAACCTCGACAGCTATGAGGAATGCAATACTCGACGCTCTTTTCAGCATTGGATTTGGTGACGGAGAGACTCCTGCTCCCGAGCCTGAGATTGGTCCCTCGGAGGAGGATGTGCTTGCTGCAGCTGCACGTATTGCTCCTGCGGCGAAAAACGTGGAGAAGATAGATGTGGACACTCTTCCGAAAACCGTAAAGGCTGCTTATAAGTCTGAGGACGGATTGTTCTATGTATTTTCTCTTGTAACAGAAACACAGTACAATCCCTATGATTCGGGCAGCGTTGTAGTCATAGACAGCGACGGCAAGGTTATAGGTCTTGAAATACTTGCGTGGAACGTCGGACACGACGTTGATTATACCGACGAGTTTGTTGAAGGCTTTGACGGAAAAACTCTTGAAAATATAGACGACGTCGGTCTTGTAACGGAAGCAACAGGCACCTCCGGCAATATCAGAGCGGCGGTCAAGGACGTACTTTCCGCTTTTAAGGCTTTGACTGAAGTATACGGTCCCACGGAAGACGAGGCGTTTGCGACAGGAAACAGACTTATAAACGGTGCTGCGGGCTTTGAGGCTGTGGAACTTGAAAATGCTCCTAAGACCATAAAGGCACTTTACAAGGAAACGAGCGGCAAGGGCTACGTGGCTGTGCTTGTCACCGAAACGCAGTACAACCCCTACGACTCGGGCAGCGTTGTCGTGATAGACAACGACGGAAAGGTTATAGGTCTTGAAATACTTGCGTGGAACGTCGGACACGACGTTGATTATACCGACGAGTTCGTAAATTCATTTGCGGGCAAGAGCCTCTCCGACGTTGAAACTGTTTCGCTTGTTACCGGTGCGACGGGCACCTCGGGCAACATTAGGTCAGCGGTAAAGGATGCGCTTTTTGCAGTTGAGTCCGCAAAGGATGCGGCGGATCCCTCGGATGCTGACGTCATCGAGCCGTCTTACGAGGCTCCCGCCTACAGATGGGTTGGAGTTGCTGTGCTCTCCATTGGCATTATTGCATTTGTTGCAGTTATAGTAATAAGAAAGAAGAAAGGAGTTTAATCTATAATGAAAAATAATAAGCTTATGCTCCTTTTGAAAGGACTTATACTTGAAAACCCCGTTCTCGTGCTTGTTCTTGGAACGTGTCCGACCATTGCAAAGTCCACCGACGTAATCAGCGCAATAGGAATGGGTCTTGCGGCAACGGTGGTGCTTATTTGCTCGAACGTGGTAATCTCCGCACTTCGTAAGGTGATTCCTCAAACTGTAAGAATCCCTGCTTATATTGTAATTATAGCAAGCTTTGTTACTCTTGTTGAGATGCTTATGCACGCTTATATGCCGGACCTTTATGCGGACCTCGGAGTCTTCTTGGCACTTATTGTTGTAAACTGTATAATTCTTGGAAGAGCCGAGATGTTTGCGAGCAAGAATAACGTGCTTGATTCGGCTATCGACGGTCTTGGAATGGGACTTGGCTTCCTACTTGCGTTGTTTGCAATGGCAACGATAAGAGAGGTGTTCGGCTCGGCAACGTTTGCGGGCTTAAAGATTCCCTTCTTCTATGAAAACGGATATTATATCAGCATACTTCAACAGTCCTTCGGAGGCTTCCTTGTATTTGGAATCCTCATCGCCGTCGTAAACAAGATAGGCGTAAAGAAGGGTGCGGGAAGACGCAAACAGGCTGTCGGCTGCGAGGGCTGTCCCTCCCGTGGAATTTGTGGAAAAACTGCGTGCAGCGAAACTGCTGACCTCACGGCAAACGCCGACCAGGCATCAGCGCCTGCAGGCAAGGAAGTCGAAGGAGGTAAGGCATAATGAAGGAGTTGCTTCTGATTTTGATGGGCGGTGTGCTCATCAACAACTACGTGCTTGTAAAAACTCTCGGAATATGCCCGTTCCTCGGTGTTTCCAAGAAGTTTAATCAGGCGTTCGGTATGGGAATTGCTGTTACGTTTGTTATGATCGTTGCAACCCTTGCAACGTATCCGCTTTATTACGGGCTGCTTTTGCCTTACGGACTTTCTTATCTGCGTACGATTTTGTTCATTCTCGTAATTGCGGCACTCGTTCAGTTCGTTGAGATCGCTTTGAAAAGATTTGTTCCGGCGTTGCACGCATCGCTCGGAGTTTATCTGCCTCTTATAACCACGAACTGTGCCGTGCTCGGTATAGCACTTGACAATATAGGAGCGGAGTATAACTTCCTTCAGTCTATTGTGTCCTCGCTTGGCGCAGGTCTTGGATTCCTTCTTGCAATGGTGCTGTTTGCCGGTGTCCGTTCAAGAATAGAGAACTGTCCTGCACCCGAGTCTATGAAGGGCTTGCCCGTGACGCTTGTAGCAGCGGCTATAGTTTCTCTTGCGTTTCTTGGCTTTGGCGGAGTTTTTGAGACTCTGCTTGCCTAAAGAGAGAGGGAGGTTTGAATTATGGAATTTATGGACATTTTCGTCCCTGTACTCATAATGTTCGTAACGGCGGCGGTTTCTGCGGCTGTCCTGACCTTTTCGGCGGTTTTCTTCGCCGTTAAGGAAAACGAGCTTTTCGCTCCTACAAGAGAGGCCTTGCCCGGTGCAAACTGCGGTGCCTGCGGCTACTCGGGCTGTGACGCTTATGCAAAGGCACTCTCCGAGGGCGAGGAAAAGAATCCGAGCCTTTGTGTCCCCGGCGGCGACGGAACGGCAAAGGAGCTGGCGGCAATTCTTGGACTTGAGGCGGCGGACGTTGTTGAGCGCGTAGCTTACGTTGCCTGCAACGGAGCGTGCCTGCCCGAGGAAAAGAAATATATCTACACAGGTCCTAAAACCTGTCACGCAGCAAATATGAGCTTCTCGGGTGACAGATTCTGCACCTTTGCTTGCCTTGGCTACGGCGACTGTATGAAGGCCTGCCCACGTGAGGCTATAAGCATAAATGAAAACGGCGTTGCAGACATTGACCCCATTAAGTGCATCGGCTGTGGAATTTGCGTAAACACCTGTCCTAACGGACTTATCCACCTTATAAAAGACACCGAGCGTGTTGCTGTAAAGTGCAACAGCCGTAAGAAGGGTGCAGACGTGCGTAAGTTCTGCAAGAACGGATGTATTGCCTGCGGCAAGTGTGTTAAGAATTGCCCCGAGGGAGCAATAACCCTCGTTGACAATCTCGCCGTTATCGATTACGACAAGTGTACCGGCTGCGGCACGTGCGTCAGCGTCTGTCCCGTAGGCTGTATTCACGAGGGCTGCTTCCGCTGCGGCTCGCATTTTGAGTAATTTTATATAACAAAAAAGAAAGGTGCACAGATGTGCACCGACAGAAAAACGGAAAGGCTGTTTTAAAATGTATAATGAAAAAAGAGAGGGACGAAAAGTGAAGAGGACTTTGCGTTTTGACCTGTATCTGATTCTCGTTATACTTGTGTTAGCTCTTTCCGTTTTTTTGTTTTTTTATCTTACAGCAGAAGACGGAGCGTACGCCGAGGTTACTGTAAACGGTGAGGTTGTTGGACGCTACTCACTCTCCGAGGACGGAGAATACGTCATAAACGGCGGCACAAACGTGCTTGTCATAAAGGACGGTGAGGCGTATATGAAAAAGGCAAGCTGTCCTGACCGCACCTGCGTTTCGTGGGGCAAAATTTCGCACGACGGAGAGACTATTACCTGTCTGCCCAACCGTGTAAGAATAGAAATCTATGGGGGAGCTGGCGAATGAGGCGAAAAAATTATGCACGCACCCTTACGGTGCTTTCACTCTCGGTTGCCGTTGCGATGCTGCTTTCGTATATAGAGCATCTTCTACCGCCCCTTTTAGCCCTACCCGGGGTGAAAATAGGGCTTGCAAACATTGCAACTGTCTTCGCCCTGTACACGCTTGGCAAGAGGTATGCTGTGACGGTTTCTCTTGTAAGAGTTTTTCTCTCCGCTTTGCTTTTCGGAAACGCACTTGGACTTCTTTACTCGCTGTCGGGTGCCGTCCTTGCACTCCTTGTAATGTGCCTTTTGATGAGGTCGGGACTCTTTTCGGAAATAGGAGTCAGCGTGGCGGGCGGTGTTCTGCACAACGTCGGCCAGATTATCGCCGCCGCAATAGTAATGAGGGCGGCACCGCTTGCCGCAATCTATATGCCTGTGCTTTTAATCTCAGGTGTTGTAGCAGGCATTGTTGTTGGAGTTGCGTCGGGACTGCTTATAAGAAGCTTAAAAGGAAAAATATAAAACCGAAAGCTTGACACGGGCGTGTGGCTTTCGGTTTTTTTGTAAGCAAATAATGATGCGGGTGCGGGGCTTTCGGTTTTTTGTATAATGAAAACCACGACGGGTGTGCGTCAAGGCGACGCCCCCTTTTTGCTAAAACACCTCTGGCAAAAAACGCACCCTATTTCAGGGTGCGTTTTGTAAAGTATAGTTTACATCATATCTTGTATTTGTATGCGTGGTATTGACCGAGGAATTTGCCGAAGATATATTTATTGCAGGCGGACTCGTTCATCACGTAGAGGTAGCCGTCCTTGACAATCATTTCCTCTGACATAGGCGGAGCCTTTACAGTCTTTGTCTCGGTGGTTGAGTCGAGGTAATAGAGGGGGACGTATGCAGCTCCTACGTTATAGCCTCGCTCGGTCTTGTAGTCGAGGTTTAGCTTGTGGAAAATCAGCCTCGAGGAGGAAAGTCCGTATGAGGTTGAAAGAACGAGGTTTTCATCGTCGATGAACGCAAGGCCCTGCACCTTTTCACCTGTTGAAATTACGGCAACGGGGCTTGGGTTTATGCCCTTGTCGGCGCGGTCGTTGAACTTGAAGATTTTGATGATCGACACGTTTTTCTCACCCGAGGGTGTGGTGAAGCACTCCTTTTGATTGGGGGGATAGTCGTCGGAGTCGGAGTTTGCAAAGGAGCCGAGGAGAATATACTCGCCCCGCACCGTGCACCAAGCGGGGTCAAAGCCCGGGTCAAAGGTGTCTATGACTGTTGCACGCCCGTCAGCGTCTGTGACGTCGGAGAGGAGGAAAATTTCGAGCATTCCGTCCCCCGCAAGATAAACACGCTCCCCCCGACGGCACACACCGCCTGCGTGAGAGGTGTGCGGTGTTCCGTCCTTGTTGTAAAGCTCAACTAATTCTTCCTTTTTTTCGCCGTCTGTGACGTAGATGCGCGAGGGGGTGCCGTCATTCATATATCCTGCGATGAGCATACCGTATTCGGTGTCCTCAAAGCCCTGCGGAACAAAGCCCGAATTAAGCCCCGGGATGCGGAAAGCACGCTCGGACGAGCGGTAGAAGCCCGAATATATGACCTCGAATGCGGCGTTTATTATAACAAGAATCAAAAATAAAACAAGCAAGGTGACTGCAAGCACAGTCAAGCATTTTTTAAGTATAAGCATATAAGACCTCCTTTTATATATAGAATTTTACCATTTTTTTGACTGCTTGTCAAGGTGGCGGGGGACTTCCCCTCGGAGGCAGGATGAAAAAAGCGTTTTTTGCTTGATTTTCCAAGTAAGCTGTGCTATAATATTAAGGCTTGATTATAAAATAAGGAGAGATTTTCTCTTTTTTGAGGGTGAAAAGATGGAAGAAAAGGATTTGAATTTAAAAAAGGGCGGCGTCGGTGCATATCTGACAAAGCCGCTTATAGTTGCGGCGATAGCAATTTTCTGCTGTGCTCTTTGGGGCAGTGCGACCCCGTGTATAAAAACGGGCTACGAGCTTATGCGTCCCGACAGCTCGGTGGCATCTACGGTGCTTTTTGCGGGTGTGAGATTTTTTCTTGCGGGGATTTTCACGGTTCTGATTTTCTCTGTTGCGAGGCGTAAGCTTCTTTATCCCCGACTTGCAAACACGGGCAGGATTCTTACGGTCAGCCTCTTTCAGACCGTGCTGCAATACATATTTTTCTATATGGGACTGTCCCTCACCTCGGGTGTCAAGGGCACGATAGCGAGCGGCTCGGGTGCGTTCTTCGCCATTCTCATTGCGAGCCTCATTTTCAGGCAGGAGAAGCTCGGGTGGAAGAAAATTGTTGCCTGCGTGCTTGGCTTTGCAGGTATTGTTGTAATAAATTTAAGAGGGCTTGAATTAAACGTCAACTCGGGTGACGTTTACGTAATAATCTCCGCTGTTGCATATGCTACGTCTACGGTTTTGATGAAGCGTTTTTCAAAGCACGAGGACCCCGTGGTTATAAGCGGATACCAGTTTATAGCGGGCGGGGCTGTGATGATTGTCGGCGGACTTTTGTTCGGCGGCGAGATTGAGATTGGGAGCGTTGGTGCGGTGCTTATGCTTGTGTATCTTGCACTCCTCTCGGCGGTGGCGTACTCCCTTTGGGGCATACTCCTCAAATACAACCCCGTGTCGAGGGTTTCTATTTACAACTTTATGACGCCCGTGTTCGGCGTGGTGCTTTCGTGGCTGATTCTGACCGAGGATTCGAGGGTCGAGATACTCAACCTCATACTATCGCTCGTGCTTGTTTCGGGCGGAATATTCCTCTTGAATTACAAAAGAGAAAAGAAGAATAAAGCAAAATAAATAAAATAGAGCGAAAGGTCTTGACAAAAGGCTCTGCCCTGTGTATGAGCTGTCGGCGAAGCTGACTTGGCGAGTGTTTTTCCCTGGATTATAGCTTTTTACAACCCCTCCGTCACGGAGCCGTGCCACCTCCCCTTAAACAGGGGAGGGCTTTTTGTTGTGGAGGCTTTTTTGTTGTGGAGGCTTTTTTGTTGTGGAGGCTTTTTTGTTAAGGGGGCTTTTTGTTGTGGAGGCTTTTTGTTGTGGGGAGGCTTTTTGTGAGGGAGAATTTGTGGGAAAGAAAACCCCCGAGGCGAAAAGCCTCGGGGGCGTGTTAATTCAATTAAAAATCAAGGTTGTATGTGTCGTTTGAATTGCTTGATTCGCTTGATTCGCCAAGAGGGAATTCCTCTGAGTCGGGTCCGGACGTTGTTACAACGTCTATAACGTCAACTACAACAGCTTCGGGAGAGCTATAAATTTTCTTCATCTTATTACACCTCCCCATTAAGATTGTACATACATAGCGGACTGATTGCAGTACCAGCCGTAAGCGTTAAGAAGATTGTAGAAGTCAGTTTTTCCATTGCTGTTGGCATAAGAAATACCAACCTTAAGGATTTGAGCATAGGTTGTATTAGTAACAACCAGTGCATCACCGTCAGTAAGTACAATCGAATAATTCTCGGTGAGCATATCCGGTGTGTCGTTGGTGATGGTTATATAATACTTACCGTCGGCAACCTTAACGGGCGTTACAGCTTCACCGTTTACTGTCACGGTTGCAGCCTCGCTTGCTGTGAAGTAGAGATTAACGTGGGTTTTGCTTCCGAAAGAAAGAGAAGCGGAGGTAAATGCAACGCCGTCTTCCTCATTATTGTCATCAGCATAGTAGTCACCTCTGCCAAAGACGGGAGTCAAGGACTCAACAACGTTTGCAAGTGCCTTGTCTTCATCGGAGAGAGAGCTGTTAGCAAGGTTGTCTGCATTAACTTTGAAATAGGTCTGTGCTGCTGCACCGTAGTTGAGGATAGCCTTGCCAAGGTCTGCTGCCGTAGCGTCAGTTTCGATGAGCTGCTCTACGTACTCTTTGATAGAGGTGGTGTACGTTTCGGACGACTCGACACCTGCAACAGTAACGGAAACTTCCTCGGTCATCTCGGTAGCAAAGAGAGGAAGAGAGAACTTGTAG
>JAZOQA010000061.1:0-17097 GCA_045655765.1 Eubacteriales bacterium
CGAATCGTTCTCTTAATTTTTAGGTATTAAAATTTTGCCGAGACAGTCAACCTCTTTTATAATTCCTACTCCGTTTTTCATTTTTCCTCTTAACTTTATTCATATTGACATTTAGTAAATGTCATATTATGTATTCTAACATAATATAATGATTTTGTCAATCACTAAATGTCAAAAAGAGGTGTAATGTGTTCAAAAATAAAAATGATGGCAAGAATAATTTATGCGGTGAAAACGTTCGCAAGCTCAGACTGTGCTACCCTACAAAGCTTTCGCAAAGAGCTTTGGCAGACAAAATGCAGCTTATCGGTATAGACGTGGATAAGAATGCTATACAAAGAATAGAATGCGGAAAAAGGTTTGTTACCGATATTGAGCTTAAGGGCTTCGCCGAAATATTCGGCGTAGCACTTGACAGCCTTGTTTAAAAGGCGTTATATATATAAGGGCAGAGAACGTAATATTCTCTGTCCTTTTTAAATTAATGTAGAAAACGCACAAATCAGGGAATTTTACTAAGATTTGCCAAGATTTCCTCGTACGACATATTAAAATTCCCATTCTGTCTTTGTATATAAATTTCCTCGTACTTTTCCGCACGAATTCTCGAAATAAGGAAGTTTTCTATCCAATAAGAAAATTCCGTGGTAGGAGAAAGATGCTCGAGTGCTTTCATTTTCTTATACATAGGAGCACCGTCCGATGCGTCACGCCACGTGTCAACAAAGGCAAAATCAAACCTCTCCTTCGGCATAATTTCCTCTGCATATTTAAAAGCATCGGAATTGACTATTTTTATTTTCTCGGGGTGGGGGAAATAGGGCAAAATGTGCTTTTTAAACAGTCTGATTACGTCAGAGGAAAGCTCGACTACCACAACCTCTTCGACCTCGGGCTTTTCTGCCGCCATATAAGCAAAGTAGCCAAGACCCAGCCCGAACGTAACAACCTTGCCGTGTGCCGCCCCTATTGCATCCTCGCAGGTGTCCATATCCACAGGAGTCAGCGTCATCCATTCGTTGCCGTTTTCAAGCACGGCGGGAAAGTCGAATTTTTCAGTAAAAAATCCAAGCGGTGCGTACTCTCTCATATCGTCGCATATTACCATATCGTCGCATATGACGGCACGGAACGGGGCGTAGGATTCGAGCCGCAGTTCCCACGAGCCGTCCTTTACGTTTTGTATTTTAACGGTTTTGTAGTATGGGTTTTCGGTATATTTTTTTGCATCGAGAATTCTGACCGACGGTGTCAGGTACTCTCTTATAAAACGCCTCTCTCTTGAGGAACGCTCGGCATCTACTCCAAAAATTTCAGAGAGCAGAGCAACTATGCCGTCCTTTAACTCAATTTTGCCCCCGTCGCAAAGCTCTTTAATCAGCTGCTCCGTTATAAGCTCGGGGCAGTTTTCAAGATATGATTTGTAAAGCCTTGTAAGCTGAAAATTTAACTCGAAAATCTCGTCTAATCTCTCGAGCTTTGGCAAATCCTTTGAGGTCATTTTTGTTAATCTCCCGCATTTTAGAGTTCTTCTAACAGTATATATCTTTTTTGCTTCAAAGTCAAGAAAAAATGAAAAAAGAGCAGTATTTTAATTTTTTGAAAAGGATAATATGTTAATCAAAGTTTACAAATTTATATCAATTTCTTGACACGCCCCTACTTTAAGGTGAAATTTGACAAAAACGTCTTTTTCTTACAAGCAAATCTTGAACGGAAAAGGTTGACATTTTTTGCTTAATGTAGTATAATGTTAATAAGTAGCAGATAAAAATATTATTAAAGACATAAAATAACAAAAAAAGGAAGAATAAAATGCGTATATTTAAAAGTCGCAGAACAATGCTGTTGTTGGCAATAGATATTTCAATTTTTTCTTCAGTATATGCCTTTGTAACCATTCTTAACGTAATAAGTCCGTCAAAAACCGTTCTGCTCGCACCTGTTTTGGCACATTACATAATTTCTTTGTTTTTCTTTCTGGCTGTACGTATAGGCATAGGTCTCTACTCAAATGTGTGGAGATATGCAAATACGTTTGTTTATTTAAAAATCATTCTTGCAGATATGGCAAGCGGAATCGCCATCTTGCTTCTTTCACTTCTTATCAAAGATATTTATCTTGGACTTTGGGAGACAGCCTCGCTCTTTGCAATGTGTTGCATTCTCACTCTTGTTTCGAGATTTCTATACCAGCTTCGCTATCGCCGCCTTGAATCAGAGCATAGATTTGAAGAAGACGGAGCGGATACTAATTCCAAAATAGGCGTAGCGATTGTAGGTGCGGGACAGACGGGTGCTATGCTTGCAGAGGAGCTTTTGAACAGCTCGCACTCACATTACCGTCCCCTTTGCTTTATTGATAACGACCACTCCAAGATAGGCGGCACTGTTGCAGGCATCAAGGTTTATCCTGAGGTTGCCGTCGATGAATTATTAAACAAACTTTCTGTAGAAGAAATAATAATTGCACTTCCCGGTATGAAGATGGAAGCACAGAAGGCTATTATAGACCTTTATTCCTCGTTTGGGAGAAAGGTTAAGATTTACGACTTCCCAATAGAAGAGAAGCGTGGGTCTTCGGAGGCCAAGAGAGTTGTCCGAGAAATAAGCATAGAGGATCTGCTTTTCCGAAAGAGAATCGACGTAGTAGATACGAATGCCCCCGATTTTTATAGAGACAAGACTGTTCTTGTCACGGGCGGTGGCGGTTCAATAGGAAGTGAGCTTTGTCGCCAAATTGCAAAATGCTCACCGTCAAGACTTGTTATTCTTGATATATACGAGAACAATGCGTATGATATTCAGCAAGAGCTGGCTCGCCAGTGGGGCGACCGACTTGACCTTGCGGTTGAAATCGCCTCGGTCAGAGACCGAGCGCGTCTGGATGCGATTTTTGAACATTATAAGCCCCAAATCGTCTTTCACGCCGCTGCACATAAGCACGTTCCTCTTATGGAGCATAGCAACTGTGAGGCTATTAAAAACAATATCTTCGGCACGATGAATGCTGCTGATATGGCGGAGAAGCACGGTGTGGAAAAGTTCGTTCTTATCTCGACGGACAAGGCGGTGAACCCCACGAATGTTATGGGTGCATCAAAGCGTATGTGCGAGATGGTTGTCGGTTGTAGGAAAGACAGCAAGACCGCCTTTGCCGCAGTGAGATTCGGCAATGTTCTTGGCTCTAACGGCTCCGTTGTGCCTCTCTTTAAGCGTCAGATTGCAGAAGGAGGTCCTATAACCATCACGGACAAGCGAGTTGTAAGATACTTTATGACCATTCCCGAGGCGGCAGGTCTTGTCGTTCAGGCGGGCGTTATGGCAGAGCGGGGAACACTCTTTGTGCTTGATATGGGTGACCCTGTAAAGATTCTTGGACTTGCTGAAACTATTATCAAGCTTTCGGGTCTGACACCATATAAGGATATAGATATAGTAGAAATCGGCTTGCGTCCCGGAGAGAAGCTTTACGAGGAGCTTCTTATATACGGCGAGGAGCTTACAAAAACCGAAAACGACTTGATTTTCATTGAAAAGGATGCCCCTCTGTCAAGAGAGGAAGTGGATGAAAAGCTTGAAAAACTCAAGGATGCGGTTCGCACCGAGAGTGGTAAAATCGCCTCCGAGCTAATCACAAAGACCCTTCGCTCTGTTGTTCCGACTTTCCGTTCTCCCGAAGAGGTGAACGTGAATGCTGCATCTAAAGAGGAAATGCTTTGTGCAAAGGGTTAACCCTGAAAATTTTTGAAAAACAGGCACTGTGCGGTGCCTGTTTTTCCTTATTTTATATGAATAAGTAAAATACTGTTGCAAATTTTCTTCTAAAATGCTATAATATATATGTAATAACTTTTCCAAAGTGGAGAACGCTATGTTTAAAACCATACTTGAAAATTTCACTGTCAAAATATCAGACACAAGCTATTCTGCTAAAGCTCCTATTTCTCTTTTTTCTCTCCTTACGGAAAACAGAGCAATAGAAAATCCGTATTACCGTGACGAGGCGTGCGGCAGACTTGCGGCACTCGAGGAGCCTTTTGAAATCTCGGTTTCGTTTATGCTTTCCTCTGACGCAGCAGGATTAAAATTTGCTTATTTGAACGTTCCTGACCTTGATTTTGCGGCAACGCTTGTTTTTAATGAAGAAAATGAGTTTTCTCTCTCCGAGGGCAGACACCATAGGCTTAATGTTTCGGGGCTTGCAAGGAAAGGGGAGAATACGGTTGTGATTAAATTCCCCCCCTCATCCGATGCACGTGACGTTACTGTTTTCGAGAGGCTTGAATTTCTCGCTTTTTCAAAGGCGAATATTGCCGACGTTTCAGCGAAGCCCTTGTTTGTTTCCGAGAGGGTGGGGGTGGAAATTTCGCTTGATCTGATGGGAGACACCGAGGATCTTAAGGCTGTCGCAACTCTCATTTCTCCATCCGGTCAGATATATTATGGCGGAATAACCAATGGCAAGACGATAATAAGCATTCCCGACCCGCTTCTTTGGTGGCCGGGTAGATACGGAGTACATAATCTTTATTCTCTGCGTATAAATCTCTATTATGAAAATGAGGTAATAGATTCAAAGGAAACTAAAATCGGACTGCGTTCGGTATTCCTCGACGAACGTGAGGGAATGGGACTTACAGTAAACGGAATTGAGTTCTTTGCAATGGGTGCGGAATATCGAATGGACGGCGTTACTCCTGCCTTTCTTGCACAGTCGTCTGCATCAACTCTCATTCCCAAGGTTGCTGCTGCAAATATGAATTTTATTCGTTTTAGAGGAGAGGGACGCTACCCGTGTAACAAATTTCTCGATTTGTGCGACACGCACGGCATCGCTGTGGAGCTTGTTTTGAAGAGCAAAAAGCTCGAGCGAGGTGACGTTTCCGCATTCAAAAGAGAGCTTGTATATAACCTCTTGAGGCTCTGTGCCCACCCGTCGGTGGTTTGTATAGCTTATGAGCGTTCCGACCTTTCCTCTCAATATGAACAGATGCTCCTTGAGGCAAAGAGACTTACAAGCACGGATATTACAGTGCGTGAAATTGGGGAGGGTGAGGAATTTTTGCTTCCCCCGTCGCTGCCCGACCCGAAGACTCTTCGATCGGTCCTTGAAGAAGAGGATATGAATGTTTTTTCTTACGTTATGGAGTGTCATATGACCTCGGCGGAGATTTGCGGTCAAATGCTTGCCGATGGTGGAAAATACTACAAGTATGCAAACGGAATGAATGAACTGACCTATATGTCCGGCATTCTTCAAGCTCACGCAGCAGAGCGTTACGTAGAAGAGCTTCGCTTGTCCAGAGGCCGTGTAGGCGCTGCGGTTATTTCACGCCTTAACGATTCGGCTCCATCTATTTCTTCTGCGACAGTTGACTTCGGAGCAAGACCCAAGCCGGCTCAATATCTCGCACAACGCTTTTTTGCACCCGTTAGTGTCTTTGTCAAAGAGCTTGACTCTGAGGTGCGTATCGTTCTTTCAAACGAATCTCGCAAATCGTTTAGCGGAATTTTAAAATATTCGATAAGAGATGCAAAAAATAAAATTATTCACAAAGAAGAGCTTGGGGTTGTGGCGGATAAATATTCTGCACGTGAGGTGTGCGTCGTTGACTGTGCCGATATTATAGCAGGCAAGGAGCGAGAGGTGTACCTTGAATATTCTCTTGTATCAGACGGCGTTACCGTTTGCTCCTCGTCACATCTTTTCGTTCCACCTAAGCATTTTCGTTTTAAGGAGCCTGTTGTCCTTTCTGAAATCACCGGCTCGGAATGCGAGTTTAGGCTAACTTTCAGTGCTGACGTATTTGTCAAGGATTTGGTTTTCTCATTTGACGATATTGATGCTGTTTTTGAGGAAAACTGTATTGACCTCACCGACTCTTCTGCTCGCAGAATTGCCTTTGTTACAAGCACTCCGACTACCGCAGAAAAACTTATGTCATCGCTTCAACTGAAGAGCGTATACGATATAGGAAAAATTTAAAATTTCGGCAATTTCAAGTGTCCCCCGACAGAGTTTTATAGGCTTTGTCGGGGGTGTTTAAATTAAATTTAAAAGTATTTAAATATTTTTTAAAAATGTGTTGACTTTTACAAGAGTTGGTGCTAAAATGAGGTTTGTGATTTTAAAGCTGCCTGCGTTTGGCAGAGATTAAAGAAAGGCAAATATTATGCATATCTTACTTTCGCTATCAATAGCACTTTTTGCCGGTCTTATGCTTTCAAGACTTGCAAAGCTTTTAAAGCTTCCCGCCGTTACAGCGTATCTTGTTGCCGGAATTTTAGTCGGTCCTTATTGCCTTGGACAGCTCGGTTCTTTCATTGATATAAGAGGCATCGGATTTATAAGCTTTGACGACGTAAAAAGTTATTCGCTTATTTGCGACGTTGCTCTTGGCTTTATAGCCTTTTCAATAGGTAATGAGTTCCGCTTCTCAAGCCTTAAAAAAATAGGCAAGCAAGCAACCACCATAGGTGTTTTTCAAGCTGTAATAACAACTCTTTTAGTGGATTCAGCCCTCATTGCTCTTCATTTTGCAATGCCCGACAAGCTCTCGCTTCCCGCTGCAATAGTGCTTGGTGCGGTTGCGGCTGCAACAGCCCCTGCGGCAACGCTTATGGTTGTGCGTCAGTATAAGGCGAAGGGTCCATTGACATCAATTTTGCTTCCTGTTGTAGCACTGGACGATGCCGTCGGTCTTATAGTATTTGCTGTTTCTTTTGGAATTGCAGACGCTCTCGGCTCCGGTGCGGTAAGCGTCATAAGCGTGCTTGTTGAGCCTGTTTTGGAGGTTGTACTCTCCCTGGTTCTCGGTACACTAATGGGCATCCTATTCCATTTGTGCGAGAGGTTTTTCCATTCTCGCTCGAAGCGTCTTGCGATGTCGGTCACCTTCGTTTTGCTCACCGTCGCACTCTCTATGCTGAAATTCAACGTTAATGGTGTACATATAGGATTTTCGTCGTTGCTTGTTTGTATGATGCTCGGAACGGTATTTTGCAATATATGCGATTTCTCCGAGGAGCTTATGGACAGGGTTGACAGATGGACCGCACCTCTCTTTGTTTTGTTCTTTGTTTTGAGCGGTGCTGAGCTTCGCCTCTCTGTATTTACCGATTGGATGATAGTTGTGATAGGCGTAGTTTATATAGCCTCTAGGTCTCTTGGCAAATATTTAGGTGCGTTTTCAAGTGCCAAGCTTATGCGATGCGATGATAATATCGTGAAATATCTCGGAATTACTCTTCTTCCTCAGGCAGGCGTTGCACTCGGTATGGCAATTAAAGCACAGGAGCTTGGTGCAGACGGTATGATTGTTGCAAACATCACGCTCTTTGCGGTGCTTGTATACGAAATGGTCGGTCCTATGCTCACAAAAATTATGCTTATGAAGGCAGGCGAGATCAATCCCGAGAACAAGAATAGTGCCCGTGTAAAGGATAGCGACGCAAAATAACACCTTTAAGAAGCCACAGCCCTCAGCACAGCCTAATAAAAAACAAAAGAGGAACAGACGCTCGAAAATTGTCTGTTCCTTTTTGCTTGTATACGGCTTGTGCTTTTCCGTATTTTGCGGCAGTAATCTCCGTCACTCTTTTAAGCGGTAAAGTGTAGGTTGTATTTATGAATTATAAAAAAGCTGCGTGAGGCAAATGTCCTCACGCCGCTTATATTAAAGCGAAAAAGAGCTTTTATTAAACGTCGGTTCTTGTTACCTTAATCACCGCATATCCCGGAGTTGTGGTAATGATACCTGTTTCGGGGTCTCTTGTATAGGTTGCGGCAGGTACGGTGATTTGCCCCGGAAGAGTTGCAAACTCACCGGTCGCTTCATCGTAGGTGTAATTCGTCCCCTCTGTCCACACCGTACCGTTATAGGTCACGGTGATAGGATTCAGTATCGGATTGAACGTGTCTGTAATTATTACGTCGTCGGTTGCTACCGCCGCAGTATTGCCCGTGTTTTGAATTATAAACGTGTAAGAAAGCTCTGCACAGCTCATAACCTCATCGGGGGATATTGCCTTTGCAATAGAGAGTACGGTCTCGTCTCGGACGGGTAGGGTTGTTGTTACCTCACTGTCAATTCCGCACCCGGACACCGATGCCGTGTTGGTCAAAGTGGAGCCCGCCTCGGGATTTGCATAGGAGTTCACCTCTGCTTCGTAAATTATAAGCACGTTTCCGCCTGCGGGAATGCTGATTCCGCTGATAACAAGGGGTGGACCTGCAACAACCTCGGGTGCCTCTTGAAGCTCGCCGTTTCTGTAATATCTCACGGTGCCGCCGATATAAGTCAAGGGAGTGAGGGTCAAATCTCCGAGCGTAAATGCTCCGAGGTTGTCTGTGACGGTGATTCCCTCCGCATCGGTCATACCGCCGTTGGTGATGCTTATAGCATAAGCAACGCCGTCACCTACGCTGTAATCGGCAGATACGGCTGTTTTTGTAGCCGCAAGAGCTTCGAGGATCTCCCCCTCGGTGACGTTTGAGTTAGTAAGTGTGCCGCCGAAGGAAAGAGTTGCTTGGTTGTAAAAGATTGCCATTTTTATCTCCTGTTTTTTATTGTAGGCTTCAAATTTGCCTACACTTACATCTTATTCTTAAGATGCACTCAGGGTTACTCAATAGCTCTGTTCTTTGAGCAGGTGAAGTATATTATCTGCCTTGATTTTGCAAGCTCAAGAAGCGTCTTCTTTGCTCTTTTAAGCGTCGGGTCATCAAAGCTCATAAATGGGTCGTCCAATATCAAAAACGGCTTTTCCTTATCAAAAAGCGAGTCGCAAAGAGCAAGCCTCACAGCCAGCATAAAGAGTTGACGCACACCCCTGCTGTAGCTTTCGCTTTTTCGTGCCGTAGCACCCTCATAGCTCGTGACGCTGAAGGCGGTGTCGAGTGCGAAATCGCACTCCACCTCGCCTATTATTTTAAGGTATCTTATAAAGCTGCTTTTCGTCTTGCCAAGATAACGTGCGGTCATTCCCTCGTGTGCGTCGGTGAGAAATTTTTTCGTTTTTTGAATTATATCAAGGCTTGCCTCGTAGCGTGCCGCCTCGCAGTCAAGTGAGTCACGTCTGTCCTTTAAAAGTGCTTTTCTGTCAGTCTCGGCACTGTCGGATTCTATCTTTCTTTCAAGAAGCAGAATTTCACCGGAAAGCTCCGAGAGCTTTTTTTCATTTTTCTCCCATTTTGCCAAAAGCTCCTCGCCGTTTACAGAAAAGCCTTGTCTTTTTTCGGCTTCGAGTCCGTTTGCCTTGGCAAATTCGGAAAGCTCCCGCCGCCTGTTTTCAAGTCTTTCTTCAAGAAGAGTAAGCTCGGTCAGGGCGGTGCTGATTTCATCAAAAGGTGCATTGGTTGAGGTTTCGTAAAGGGAAAGAAAGTCCTTCGCCTCTTTCATTCCGAGAGCGAGGTACGCAAGTCTATTGCTTGAGCTCTCTTTCATACGCTGCTTCAGCATATTTAGTGCTTCAAGTCTTTGCAGTCTGCTACGTACCTCTTTAACAGCGTCTGTCAGAGAACCATTGTCAGAAAGAGGGAAGCGAGCAAGAAAGCCCAAGACCTCTTGTCTTGCCAAAGCCTCTTTGCTTTTATCCGATGCACTGCCAAGAAAAGCTCTTGATTTACGTTTTCTTTTCTTGAAAATGAAAAGAAAAAGAGAAAAAGCCGCAAGCCCGCACGCAGAAGATGCAAGAATCAGCCCCAAAGGGCTTTTTATTCCAAGTAAAATGCCGCTCACAGCAAAAACGGAGGATAATAAAAACGAAATAAGAGAAATAAGCCCCAAGCCGCTTTGACGACTTGATGTATTTTGGGTTTCAGTCGAATTTTCCTCGGGAGATTTTGACTCTGCAAGCCTTGCGAGAGCGTACATTCTGTCGCACTGCTCAAAATCGGTTTTGCTCTTGAAAAATGTATTAAGCTCTGCAAACTCAGAGTCAGCATTAAGCGTGCTTTCCTCACGTGCCGCTATTTCATATTCAAGGAGCTTTTTGCGGTTTTTCTCGATGTCATTTACGGTGGGTCTTCCGTTTTTGAAGAAACGCTCAAGCCTCTGACGCTTTTCTTCATCAATGAGAAGTCCCTGCCGCATATTTTCATATTGAGCCTCACAGCTTTGAATTCTTTTTCTTAAATCAAGTTGTTTTCGCTCGGCCTCAAGGCTCTTTTTTAACTCTTTCTCGTTTTCAAATTCAGTTTTTAAGCTTGCAAGACGCACTCTTGCCTCTTTGAGTGATGTCTCTTTGTGCTCGAGTGCGGCAATTTGGGTGTCAAGCTCCGATATTTCGCCACGAACGTCGGAAATTATGCCCGAGCCGCCCTTTTTATAGTAGAATTTTCGACGTGCCTCAAGAATATCAAGAGCCGAGTCAAGCTCGCCTATGTCCGCACTCGCACCCGTAAGCCCCGAGAGCTTTGCTCCTATTGATTTGTTTTCATTTTTTTCACTAAGGCTTTTTTCCGAGAGAAATACCGTTCGTAAAAATCCGTCCGAATCTATCCCGAATAGCTCTTCACCAAGTCTCTCACTAAATGTAGAAGAGGGGCTTGCGCTTCTTGCATCATAAAGGGTAAAGCTGTCCTCCGATGAGCGTTTTCCAAATGAACGCTCTATGCGAAAAAGCTTTCCGCCCGTCTCAAAAGTAAGACTGCCGCCAAAGGCTCCGCCTCCCCAAGGTGTATACTTACGCCTATCGTTTTCATCAAGGCTTGTCTTTTTAGAATCAGAAAGCCCAAAGAGCATAGCGTGTATAAAAGCGGCGAGAGTGCTTTTTCCGTACCCGTTTTTACCAACCGTTTGATTAAGCCCATCGGAGAAAACGTATTTCTTTTTTGAGAGCTTGCCAAAGCCGTCAACATAGCATTCCGTTATTCTCATTTAAAAAGCTCCTCTTCTATATCACCGTCAAGGGCACAAAGCCCCGTTCTGATGATTTTTTGCTTTTCTTCCTCGCCAAGGCTTTCGTCGGCTAAAACCAGACGCACGAATTCTCCGCGCAAGGATTTGTCGTAAACGAAGTCCTCCGTTTGTATTTCGGGGCGGCTTTCGTCCTTTATTTCAAAATAGTAAAAGAGATGGGAATAGCGTCTTGTAAGCCCGTCAGTGTTCTTAGTCAGCCTTATATAAAAAGAGCCGCAGAGCGTAAGACGGACAAGGTCTGAGCGAGGAATAGCCCGAAGACACTCATCAACCCTGTCCTCAAGCTCCGCTGTGGTATATATTCCGTGAATATCAAACCTTATTTCGTGGAGCTTTCTTTTTGCAAAGGGGATGAAGCTGTCAATCATCTTTTCGCCATCATATTCGATGAGGGAAAAGCCCTTTTCTCCAACCTCGTCAAAGCCACGCCCCTCGGGCGTTCCGCAAAACACAAAAGTGGCACCGTCAATCACTGTCCTTGAATAGCTGTGATAGTGCCCAAGAGCAAGATAATCTATTTTTTTGTTGGGGATTTCCGAAAGTCCGATTTTTCCACCCGGGGCAGAGTGTGTCGAAGGCTCACCGTGAAGAACAACTACCGTTTTTTTGCCCTCTTTTGTGACAAGAGAATTAAACATATTTTTTTCGCATTCGCTTCTGCCCGCAAATAAAATATCACTCGTTTCAAAGTATGTCCACTCCTTGCCGAAAACCTTTAAATTGCAAGGCAAGCTCTCTCCGAGTAGTGCATCACGCTCGTGGTTGCCGGGAAGATAAAGAAAGGCTATATCCCCCGAGCGTTCTATGCACGAAAGAACTATGCTTTTTGCCCTCGCTGTCACCCGCTCCGTATCAAAAAGGTCGCCCGCAATTATAATTATTCTTGCACCTATTTCACGTGCAGTCAAGGTAAGACGCTCAAAATTGTATAAAAGCTCCCGCCGCCTCTCATCTCTCTTTGCCTCTGAAAGACGAGAGGTAAGGGGGGAGTCTATATGTAAATCGGAGGTGTGAATTATTTTCATTTAGTCTCCTTTTGCCTGAATATTTTTCCTATTTAATTAGCCTCGTTTAGTTTACACGGTAGGCTTTTGAGGGGTGAAGCTGTCCTTTGCAAGTCTTTTTTTGAATTCGCTCGGCGACTCTCCGTATTCTCTGGAGAAGACCTTGCAAAAATAAGATTGGTCGGAAAAGCCGCACGAAAGTGCCACGTCGTTTATACCTTGCTCCTTGTTTAAGGCGAGGCATTTGCGTGCCGCAGAAAGTCTTGCCTTGCACAGCGCTGCGTTGACAGTGGTGCCGTATTCGGATTTGAAGCTTGTAAGCAGGGTTGATTTTGAGCATCCAAGCTTTGAACAGATGTCCTTTATATGTATTTTTGACGTATAATTTTCCGTTATAAAACGCATCGCCGCCTCGGCAATGTTTTCCATATCCCCCCACAAAGCACCGGAGAGGGTAAGATATTTCGCACAAATAGAAAGTATCTTTGCATACGATGCGGCAACATCGCAGCTCACTGTCGGGATTTCCGAAAGAATACCATTAATTTCACTCACGTCAACCCCAATTTCACACAGCTTCTTTTCAGCAAGCTTTTTTTCTGCCACGCCCTCTGCGGTCTGTCCCATCATAAGAAATCCGAGCAGCTTGTCCCTATTATATATAGGGCTTACAATCTCAGTCAATCCGTAACGGCACTTATATGAATAAGTTCCGTTTTGCTCTATGGCGTGCTTGCAGGCGGCGATGTCGCACTGCTCGCATAGTCTGTGTTCCGCAGCGTCTTCTTGTACTATTTCGCAAAATCTGCGTCGTTTTGCGGGATATGCACAGATTTCATCTGATGTACTGCTGTGTAAGGAAAGTCTGAAGCCTGTCGCTATGTTAAGTTCTCGCAAAACCTCCGAGATCTCACTCTTTTTCATTAAAAATGCTCCTTTTTGCGGTTTTTTTGTAATTTATTTCTCAAATTGTTCTTTTTTACAAAATAATTATACAATTTTCTATTGCAAAAGTCAAGTACTTGATGTATAATATACATATAAGTTCAATAAAATAAACATTGCCTTGAAATTACCGTAGCGTGAATAAGACAAGTGCGCCTTGAGATGTTATGCTTTAAAATTAGGAGGAATATTTAAGATGAAGACGTTCGAGCAAAAAATAGTTGAAAAATTTAAAGTAAAGGGTAATTTCGTTTCCGCCGCACCTTACGGCAACGGTCACATCAACGACACTAAAATTATACATACCAAGGATTCGGACGGCGAATACACCTACATACTCCAGAAAATCAACAAGAACGTGTTTAAAAATCCCGCAGAGCTTATGGAGAACTACGTAGGAGTTACAGAGTTCATCAAAAAGAAGATTGAAGCCGCAGGCGGTGACACGATGCGTGAGGTTTTGAACGTTATCAGTGCTGTTGACGGAAAAAATTATCTTTGCGATGAGGACGGCGAGTTCTGGCGTATGCTTGTTTTTGTAAGCGACAACCTCTCTTACGACAGAGTTGAGTCTCCTGAGCAGTTCTACACCTGTGCGCTTGCATTCGGAAATTTCCAGTATATGCTTCGTGACTATCCAGCAGACACTCTTTTCGAAACTATTAAGGATTTTCACAACACTCCCGAAAGATATAATCAGCTTATGCGTGCCATTGAAAGCGACCCCTTGGGCAGAGTTGCAGAGGTCGGTGAGGAAATAGAGTTCGCAAAGGCAAGACTTTCCTTTGCCGAGACCTTTGAGCGTGCTTATAAGGAGGGCAGGCTTCCTTTACGTGTAACTCACAATGACACAAAGCTCAACAACATTCTTTTTGATGCAAAGACAGGCAAGCCTCTTTGCGTTGTTGACCTCGACACGATTATGCCGGGCTATGCTATGAACGATTTTGGTGATTCCATTCGCTTCGGTGCTACTACCGCTGCCGAGGACGAGGCAGACCTCTCCAAGGTTAATTTTGATATTAATCTCTTTGAGCTTTACACCAAGGGCTTTATCGAGGGCGTCAATGGCGGACTTACGGAAACGGAAATCGACTTTTTGCCCGAGAGTGCAATTATGATGACCTTTGAGTGCGGAATGCGTTTCCTCGCCGACTACATCAACGGTGACACCTATTTCAAAATTCACAGACCGAAGCAGAATCTTGACCGTGCAAGAAACCAATTCAAACTTGTGTCGGATATGGAAAAGGTTCTTTCCGAAATGCACGAAATAGTAAATAAATATAAGGAGGCATAAAATGATTAAGATCATTTTGTCCGAAACAGTAAAGGACGTCGGAGCACGTGCTGCCGACGTTGTAACCGAACTTCTTTTGGCAAAGCCCAATGCAGTGCTGGGTCTTGCCACAGGCTCTTCTCCGATTGAAATGTATACGGAGCTTGCAAAGCGAAACCAGGCAGGCAAGATTTCCTTTAAAAACGTAAAGAGCGTAAATCTTGACGAGTACGTAGGTCTTTCTCCCGAGCACGACCAGAGCTATGCTTATTTTATGAGCAAAAACCTCTTTGACAAGGTTGACATCGACAAAAATAATACCAATCTCCCGAACGGTCTTGCAAAGGACCCCGAAGCAGAATGTAAAAGATACGATGCAGTTGTCGCATCTATGGGCGGCATTGACCTTCAGGTCCTCGGAATAGGACTTAACGGTCACATCGGCTTTAACGAGCCGTCCGACACCTTCACCGAGGGCACGGGGCTTGTTGACCTTACTCCCTCTACAATAGATGCAAACTCCAGATTTTTCAAGGACAGAAGCGACGTTCCCACCCAAGCGTTTTCTATGGGTGTCGGACAGATTATGTCCGCAAAGAAGATTCTCCTTATCGCAAATGGCAAGGCAAAGGCAGAGATTCTTGAGCGTTCCCTTTTTGGAGAGGTGACTCCCAGGGTTCCTGCATCTATTTTGCAAAGAGCAAAGGACGTGGTTGTCTGTGCTGACAGAGATGCACTCTCCGTAATTCTTGAAAAGCACCCCGAGGCGGTTACGGTGTAAAAAGACGAAAAAGCAAAAAAGAGTATGCAAGAATAGCATACTCTTTTTTGAATATAACATAAATGAAAAAAGAAAATTCATACATCGTTTATTGATTTTTTAATAGGTTTTGTGTATAATAATACTATAAATGTAAAAAAACGGAGATGAAGATATAATATGAAAAGGAAATTGACTCTTTTTCTTGCTATAATTCTGACCGCTTGCTTGGCACTGTCGTCGTGCGAAATTTTTGCACCGAGGGAGTATGAAATCACATACAATTTCGGCACGGATGCTGAAAATCTCACCGTCACGGTTTCGGACGGCGGTCTTGTGCCTGAGCCTCGCACCCCGCAGAGGGATGGATACGTATTCGACGGATGGTTTTGCGACTCGGAATATAAAAATCAGTTTGATTTTTCAAAGCCTCCTACGTCTGATTTGACCCTCTATATCAGGTGGAGAGAGGCAGATGAAAGCACGGAAATAGATTTTGAAGCGTTAGTAAACGAGTTGACGCTTAACAAAATTCGAGGAGCTGTGACCCTCAGCGTTGAAAAATATGATCTTGGAGGTCTTTTCGGAGCGTCAAAGGTCAACGTATCACGAGTAACGGGCAGCGGTGTTGTTTATGCTGAAAAGGATGGCTATTATTACTGCTTAACAAACAATCACGTTGTATCAAAGGGCACAAAGTCATATTTGGACATCACGGTGATTGATTATCAGTCCGAAACCTATACAGCGGAGCTTCTTTGTGCTGATCCGCAATATGATTTAGCGGTAATTCGCATTTTGAAGAATCCGACAGAGCCTCTTGAGGTTATAAAATTTGAGACAGAACGCCCCGCAATAGCACAGGGCGTTATAGCAATCGGAGCACCGAGCGGTCAGCAAAACGCAATTACGTTCGGCGACGTTATTAAGTATGATACTATCAAAATAGACGGTGCATACGAAGAAATAAGCAACGTTTCGTTCGAGGTGCTTTGGCACGATGCACCGATGGAGAACGGCTCAAGCGGAGGCGTGCTCATTGATTTTAATATGAATATTATAGGAATCAATTATGCCGCTGCAACAAAGGACGGTGAATTTGTTTTTGGCTTTGCCGTGACGTCCGACCGAGTTATAGAATTCTTAAATGCTAATAATTTGAACTTTATAGACCCGTGAAAAATTGACACGCCCCCCGACATCTTGTATCGGAGGGCGTGATTTTTATATTTCATCAAAAAGCTCGTTCATCTTTTCAAGAAGACGGGCTGCGTCTATCTTTACCACACGCCTGTCGTAGGTTATGAGTCCGTTTGTCTCGTCCTCAACGTCAGAAAGCTGGGTTAAGACGAACGCCGAAGCCCCTTTTCTGACAAGAGGCTTCAGACCGTCGTACAAATCAAGCACAGCACGCTCAAAATCCTCACGTGTATCAAAGGTTTTGTAGCCGTAGTTACGAGAACCAAAAAGATGTCCTGCCACTCGGTGTGAGTATCCACCGAACTCGCTGATTACAAGCGGTCGTTTCCCATCATAGCCTTTGGCTGTCGGGGACTTAAAATAGATGTGTCGTGAGTCAACGTCGCTTTTGCACTGTACAAACCAACCCGACGTCGCATCTATTATTCTGTCGGGGGACGCAGTCTTCACGCTTTTATACACGTCGTCGGCACAAAACTGTCCCCACCCCTCGTTGAATACGGTGTAATAAAGGACTGACGGAGCGCTTTCGAGTAAATCAAGCGTCCTCGCCGCTTCTCTTTTGAAAATTTTGCGGCTTTTTTCATTCTTGTGTCTTTTCTTATCGCAAAGATGCTTAAATCCCACCGTAGGCATAGCGGTGTCTCTTATAAAGGAATAATCGGAATTGTTGACAAAATCCTGAAACACAACCATACCGAGGGTGTCGCAAAGATGATAGAAAATCAGGGGTTCGATTTTAATATGCTTGCGGAGCATATTAAATCCAAGAGATTTTGCAAAAAGAATGTCGTCACGGTAGGCGTTTTCCGTAGCGGGCAGTATAATTCCGTCAGGGTAGTAGCCTTGGTCAAGAAGACCCGAGAAAAGATAAGGCACACCGTTTAGCGTAAGCCTTTTGATGCCGTTTACCTCTTTTATACCTATTTCCCTGAGGGCAAAGTAGCTTTCAACCTTGTCACAGCCGGACTCAAGCGTGAAATA
>JAZOQA010000062.1:0-13788 GCA_045655765.1 Eubacteriales bacterium
TTTGAGTAATTGCGTACCTCAACGAGCTTGTGGCATTCAGAGAAAGCAACTCCGACAATCTCCGTTACACCCGAGCCGAGCGTTACAGTATATAGGTTCAAGCAAAAGTCGAATGCAAAGTTGTCTATACGCTGAACACTGTCGGGAATTATCACGCTCGTGATGTTATGATTGCTCCTAAACGCATTCTTTCCTATTTCAAGCACGGGAAGCCCCTCGTGGACGTTAGGAATCATAATATCCCTGTCCTTGCACTCGCCGATACCCGTGAGAATATAATACGCTCCGTTTGAGCTTTGAGTGAACGAAAGTCCCTCGCTCGCAGCCTGGTTGTCGGTGCATACGACGCACTCGCCGTCCTTAAAGGTGTGACCTGCGGGGTCAGTCGGACGTGTGCGGAAGCGTGAGCAGCTTGTGCAGTCGCTCCTCTCTGTTCCGCTAACCGTACAGGTGGCAAGAACCGTGTTGTACCAATCTCCAAACCTATGAATATGAGGCGAGGTGGCAACAGAGGGACAGCCCTCGAATGTGTCTGACGGTATAGAGGTGAGATTTCCGCCCTCTACACTTTGAAGAAGAATACAACCCTTGAATACCCCTTTACCAAGCTCCTCGACGTTTTCGGGAAGCACAATCACAACAAGCACCGTGCAATTTTTAAACGCACCGCTTCCTATCGAAAGGAGTGTGCCCGGCAGCTTTACGTCAACAAGAGCCGTACAGCCCGAGAAAGCACTGCTTCCGATTGCTTCAAGTCCCTCCTTTATTTCAACGCTCCTAAGCGAGGTGCAGCCCTCAAACGCACCGTCCGCAAGAGTTTCAAGACCCTCGCAGATTATTACTACAACAAGGCTTACGCAGTTTTTGAATGCCCCGCTGCCAATAATTTTAAGCGAAGACGGGAGGCTTATATCAATAAGTGACGAGCAGCCCGAAAAGGCGTTCGCACCTATAAAAATCACCGTGTCGGGCATCCATATGCTCTTAAGATTCTTAAGGTTGGAAAAAGCTCCGTCCGCAATGCCGACAACCCTCTGTCCCTCATAATATGCGGGGATTACTATGTCCTCGGCACCTGTTCCGAGTGTAACGGTGTAGCCCTCTTTCTCACTGTCGTATGCGAACATAAGTCCATTTGTGTACTCAAGTGCATTTTCACAAACGGTACATACGTTGTCCGTTCCGTAGCTGTGCTTCTCCGTTGCGGGAACGGCTCTTGTTTCCCTTTCACCGCAGGAGCAGCTGCGAGCCTCCTCACCCGCCTCCGAGCAGCCTGCCTCAACAGTCAGCGTCCATTCACCAAACGAATGCGTATGCTCCTCAGTGCCACACGCCCAAAGCAAAGAAGCAAGCGAAAGGCAAAGAGCCGCAAAAAGAATCTTAATGAGATTTCTTTTCATAGTTTTTCCCCTCCATTATTTTATAAAATTAATTATACTCTTCTTTCCTACTTTTGTCAACCGCTTTTCAAGCTTACCTATACCCATAAAAACTAAAACGAGGTGCCGCAACTAACAATGTCTTTTTGTTTTTATTCGGTTATGGCTAATACGACAGTCACTCAAGGCAAAAGGATTTAGTTGTGAAATCTTCGTTTGCTACCACAAAGAGGCGTATATTGATACGTCGAATTGCGGAAACGGAGATAGAATAAAAAACTTAAAAATTTATTAAGAAACTTTAGGTTTTCAACCTTAAAATCAACTGAATCACAGCAAAATGAAATAGAGGCAATGTGATTTAACACTGCCCCCATTTGTTTTTTATTCGGTTTTGCCTAAATACGACAAGCCTCTTACTTTTTAAAGCGTCTTCTGTAAGGGAGCTGTATCATTTTGCACTACGGTTGTGTTTTTATGTGGTTTTGCGAGAATCGGTATCAGCCGTTAACGTCAGGGGTCGAGGTGGTAGAGCCGCCAAGAGTGATGCCAAAGAGGCTTGCCAAATCACTGTACTGGCTCTCCATCTCAGGGTTGTTGGCAAGTGCCTCGTTGATCTTATCCTCAATATCATTCTTGACGCTTTCGTCAAGATTCTCAGTAGCACTCTGCACCGTCTGAGCAAGAGATTCGTTGTTGTTAACAGTCTGGGTAACGGTATTGAGACATACGTTTGAGTTAAGAACTGCATCAACCGACTGCACAAGCTTCTCCTCGGTTGTTTCCTCGGGCTTAGTCGCAATGTTGATAAGACCTGCGAAGGCTTCGGCCTCTTTCTGAACGAACTCGTCTCTTGATGCCTTTTTCTCCTCTTCGGAAGCGTCCTTGTTGGCTTCTATATTATTCTGTATGCCCTGCTGAAGATTCTGGTAGTAGCTTCCCGCAACGTCGATAATGATTTCGTTGGTATCTATGCTTGTCTGGTCCTCTTCAGGCTCTTGCACATCCGGTACGAACTCGTCGGGGTTGAACTCCGTGGCAAAATCGTCCTCAAAGCTCTCGTCAAAGTCAGGCTCATCCTCTCCGGGAGGCTCGGGCTCGGTGTTGTCGGAGCTTGCGTTCAATACACCCTCAAGTACACCCATAAAGAACTCTTTGTTCATATTGCTGAAGTCGGGGTCGTTGTTGTCGTAGAGACCGCCAAAGGCTTCAAGTGCCGCATCGGTAGAGAGAGTCTCGTTTTCAGGGGTATTTCCGGACTCGGTGTCACCGCCTGCAGTTCCTGAATCATCTCCGCCTGCAGTTCCTGAATCATCTCCGTCTGCAGTGCCGGAATCGTCTACATCTCCACCGGGAACTTCTTCACCCTCCGGCGGAGTCTCGGGGTCATCATCGCCCGGGGTAACTACGGGAGGAAGAAGCGTAGTGCTCTGCATAACTGTCTCTATCTCGCCGATCATTTCATCAAGCTGTATTTCCTGTGCGGTTTTGTATCCGCCAAAGGCAAGAACACCGACGCATAAGAGCAGACCTACGAATTTAACAAAAAACATCATAATTACTGTTCACCTCCAAAGCTGTTAATTGCCCACTTGATATTTACTGCGAGCTGATTCATACACTCTGCGTAGGACTTGTTGTTGTTCTCTACCAGGCTGTTGATCTCGTGGACTGTTGCGGGCTTCATATAGGTGGACAGAATCTCGTGCTTGACAAGAGCTTCGATAAGCAGCTCGGGCAAACCGTTTATGCAGCTGGTCTTTTTCATTATGTCCATAGTTGCGCCGAGTGAGCCGAAATGATCTACGAAATCAAGGGCGGCTTCCGTCCCCTCTGCGTTTTCCATATTGCCAAGTGAATCCATAAGATCGAGAAGATCCATAATTATCTCTACGCAAAGACGGCTGTCGGAGTCCTTCTCCTCGTCAGTCCAATCGGTGAAGCTGGCAGCCGCCATCATCTTCTCAACGGTTACTGTTTTAGTTTTGAAGGTATCGGGGCTCATAATTTCGTAAGCCAGCTCCACGCTCGCACTATCGTTGGAAGATGCCACGTATGCATTAAGAATAGTGTTAAGGTTATCTACAGTGAGCCGTCCGGTAGTGGACTTGAGTGCCAGAGCGTTGATAATGCCAGCTAAGGGAGAAATCTTATCCTTGTATGTGTCCTCGTTTGCCGAGGTGTATTCTACAATCGACTTGTTGTCCGTATCGTAAACGTACCACTTGCCGTTGATCTCTATGGTGAAATAGCCGTAGGACGTATCCTCAGATGCGTGGGCAAAGGCGGACTGTACGCTCTGCCAGTGCTTTACGTAAGAGATGAACATAGAGTGACCGGGAATGCCGTTGGTGGAGGCAACCCTCTTTCCCTCGGTAGCACATCTGTATACGTAGTTCTTGATGGTGTTGGCATCAAACTTAACGTTCTCGGATTTAACCATACAATCAAGTATATCGTTAACAAATATATCGTATGCCGTCGCATCGTCCGAGGGGATCATAAGCGTGTCGCCGAGAACCTCTATGCCAAGGTTAAATGCACCCTCGATGGTAGGACCAAAGGCAGAAAGTCCGGAGATCGCCGCAACGGTATCGGAGAGAGCCTGCTCATCCTCAAGGATTGCCTCGGCACTGCCTTCACCGGAGATTAATGCTGCGAGAATCCTCTTCTCCGCCAACACTCCCACAGCTTCACCAAGAGCCGCAAGATCCTTCTCAATAGTAGCCTTATCTGCATCCTTATAGCTGCTTGTGAAATTGTTTATGATACCGCCCATAAGGTCATCCTCAGCAGGCTCCTCGATCTCAAGATCTGCGATAATAGAAAGCAGCACGTCAGCGATAATACCCGATACTGCGGGGTCGGTAACTATAGCTTTTACGTCATCGCCAACATCCTTGCACTCGGAGCTTTGGGAGGTGAGCTGCATTGCAGCACTGACACCGTGGGCAAGAATACCCTTGAGCACATCATCGGCATAAACCTCGCTGCCGTCATCGAGCGTGATCTTTCCTCCCGTCTTGATGGCATAGGTTAGAGCGTCATCGATGGCAATGGCATCGTAGAAGCTGTAAACGAAGCTTCTCTTGTATGGATCCACGACGTATTCGTCAGCGATGTCCAGCATCTGATAGATCTGGCTGTCCGTTGCATCGGAATCCTCGACAGCATCGGTGGCTGTGCTTACGATGCTCATCACGTAAAATATCGGCATAAGAAGTATGGCAAGGACTAATGTGCCGCTGATAGCACCGGTGCTGAATGAAATCAGCCTCTTACACGCACGCTCCGGATAGAATCTGTTCTTTTTCTTCTTGACCTTCTTTTTCTTTGCAGGCTTAGACTTCTCATCTTTAAGCTCTGCCATCTTCTGAGCCTGTGCCTTTTTCTCAGCCGCTCTGTCAATAGCGTTGGCGACATAGTGAACTATTATGCGAAGAATAAACAGAATTATGAAGAATGCAGGCACAAACAAGAAGATGCTTGCGACAGTGCTTACAAGAGCAACTACAACGTCGGTTGCACCCGCAAAGTCTCCCAGCAGCTCCTCAAAGGTGAAAAAGTCGGAAAGGGCATCCAATATAAGCTCAACTATGCCCTGAAAAACACCGTAAATCTGCAAAACCAATGTAATCGAGAAAGCCGCTATTACAGAGCCCAGACGCATAGTGTTTTTTAGTGCAGATCTGCTCAGTGACTTTATCACTCCCCGAATCATTGCGACCAGGAACAGTGCTAATAGAATCCACGATAAATCCATACTGTCCTCCAAAATATATTTATTGTATTAACAGTATATCACATTACACTTGAAAGTTCAAGCGTAAAGCGTCGTTTTTTGAAAAATCTGAAAAATATATAAAAGTGGTGTGCGATTTTCGTAAAAAATGCCAAGATCCCGTCTCAATCGCAACACAAAATGCAATAGGTGCTTGTCCCGTTTTCCGTATTTAATCACACACGGGGGCGTGGATGAAATTCCTTGAAAAAACAGAGCGTATTCCTACGCTTCCGTTCTATTTGTGCGTGTTCCTACGCTTCCGCTTTGCTCGTGCCTATTCCAACGCTTCCGCTCTGTCTGTCCCTATTCCAACGCTTCCGCTCTGCTCGTGCCGATTCCAACGCTTACGCTCTGTCTGTCCCTATTCCAACGCTTTTCGCTCTGTCTGTTCGTATTCCAACGATTTTCGCTCTGTCTGTGCCTATTCCAACGATTTTCGCTCTGTCTGTGCCTATTCCAACGATTTTCGCTCTACTTGTGCGTGTTCCAACGCTTTTCGCTCTATTTGCTCACTCTGTGCGAGCAAATGCTCCACCGCCCCCCTTGCCCTTGATGCTATCTCGCTTGCATCCGCAGAGCACAAAAACGCCCCAAAGCAGAATTTACTGCCCCGGAGCGTTAGGATTTTTGAGAAAATAGAAAAAACACGCATCCAAATCCCTAAAATCAATAGAATTTGGATGCGTGTATGGTGGTGAGCCAATAATAAGCTAAATCGAATTTGACAAAGTGTAATCAACCAAATGCGAATTATTGGATTGATATAACGGGTGGACGGGATTGTTTGATTTAGTCAGCTTGATAACCTTAATTTTCTTTCCCTGCTCTTTGCTTAAAAGAGCCAAAATTTCATCAAGGCAAGCTCTCAAATATTTTCTCTTAGAAATCAAATTTCCGTAAGCAAGTAAAACATCGCAATCGGGATATTTTTCTGCAACATTTCTAATGTGTAGTAAATTTACTTTTGATAAATCTTTATCACGCTCCAAATGCATCTCATTGGGATTCGTTGCACGCTGCGGATAAACATTTAACATTATCCAATTTTCGTAGCCATTATAATTTCCAATACATATTATTTTTCTTATAGTATTGTCCAAATTTTCAGGGCAAGCCGTACTTGGATTTATTCCAAAACAAAGCAAGGTTTTTCCTTTTGGATTAAATATCTGACCTAAAACAAATCTTGCGGAATTATCCTCATTATTCTCGTAAAGCCATATAATAAAATTATCCTTGTTTTAACTTATTTTCTATGGTTATACACGATGCGGTAAGCATTCTTTTAATTCTTACGCAAAGATTTCGGTGTGATTTGAACGTATGCTCATCAATCACTCCCGATGCAAAAACAAGCTTGAGCCAAGACTCTGTTTCGGCGCATTCTTTGCGTGCAATTTCAAACTTTGAATGCATATCCGCAAGACTTTGAGGGTATTGTGCCTCGGTTATATTAGCAAAAACACTTGAAGAGGATTTCTTAATTTGGAAAACGGTGTTGGAGTCTATTTTATATTCGGCGCAAAGCTTAGCGATTTTAACAGCTAATTCTTCACTGTATTCTAAAAGCAAATTGCGTTTTGCTATCGTTTTCTTCTCCTCGTATCAAATCACGCCAAAGGCGTGTATGGAATCCACCGCAGGTGGAATGGAATCCGTCAAAAGACGGCATGGAATCAATGTAAAACATTGCATTGTATGGAATCAAGACCGAAGTGAGAGAGGTGATACAGTCTCTGGACTGATGCCATACGCCCGATGGGCAATGCCATGCAACGCCGGCGGCGTTGATTCCATACACAAGCCCTTCGGTCTTGAATAAAAACAACCCAAATCGAACAAGTCGATTTGGGTTGTTTTTTGGTGACCCGTGGGAGAATCGAACTCCCGTTTCAGCCTTGAGAGGGCCGTGTCTTAGCCGCTTGACCAACGGGCCTTATTTTGTCTTGCCGAATGATTATATCATAAGTTTTGATGTTTGTCAAGAGGTTTTAGGAATTTTTTTCGTTTTTCTGCTTTTTTTCAAAAATATCACGCTTTTACACAAGAGTATCGCCAAGTGATGTCGAATTTATCTTGATTTTTTGCAACGAAATATTCAAAACTTGTAAAAATGAGATAAAATTGTTGATTTTCCACATAAAAAATGGTAGAATACTGTTAATGAGACATTCGGAGGCGTTTTTATGAATTACACAAATCTAAATCCTGTCGTGCATACGGCTGCCTTAGTTACACGTCCTCTTGGTGGCGGCGAATTTGTCGGCTACGACTCAAGGATAATTTATATTTTTTCGGGTGACGTTTGTGCCACCGTTTCAGGGAAAAAGCTCGGACACCTCGGTGCTGGCGAGCTGCTTTATATCCCTGCCGGCGTGCCTTACAAGCTTAAAGGGCAGTTCCTCGAGGCAGCTGTGATAACCTTTGACGTTGTTTTAGATGACACTCTCTCGCACGAGCGGATTTTGCCGGTTCCGGTGGCTGATTTTGAGCCGTCGATCTGCCGCACGCCCAACATAACTCCGTTTGACACGGTTCTTCACCTTTGTGAGATGGAATCGGAGGCAGACGTATTTACAAAAATGTGCAATCTCTTTATTTCGGCAGAGGGGGCGTTCCGTGAAAAGGCTTCGGCAATGCTCAAACTGACGCTTTTAAAAATTGCGGAAACCGCCGATGAATTTGCTCTGCCCGCACGAATGGTCGAAACGCTCGACAATTACATAAGAGAAAACTATGCCGACGATATTTCAAACACGGAAATAGGTGCAATTTTTGGTTACCACCCCTTTTACGTCAGCAAGGTTTTAAAGGACAAAAAAGGCATAACCTTAAAGCAATACATTATTAAGTACAAATTAAAAGCGGCAAGAGCAATGCTTGAAAACTCCGCAAAAACCATAAATGAGATTGCAGATGAAACAGGCTTCACCGACGCCTCCTACTTCACAAAGACGTTCAAGGCGGCATTTGGCGAAACTCCAAAGGAATTTAGAAGCAAATACAAGGACGGAGCTGTGTAAACAAAAGTTTACAAGTGCATATCCGTGCAAAAAAATCTGACTTGGAGCTTATATGAAACTTAAAAAGAACGATATACTTACCGTAGCTGTCGAGGATATAACGGACCTTGGCTTCGGGGTGGCAAGAAATGACGGAGAGGTGATTTTCGTCTCCGACACCGTCCCCGAGGACGTTGCAAAAATTAAAATCATTAAGACGACCTCTTCATACTCCATAGCAAGGCTTGAGGAGTTGGTCGTGCCGTCTAAAAGACGGGTGTGCGACAGATGCACCGTTACAGGATGCAAAAGCTGTGCTTACAAGAGAATCTCTTATAAGGACGAGCTTCTGCTTAAAGAAAACGGCGTAGCCGAAGCCTTTAAAAAGGCAGGGCTTTCACACATTCGGGTGGAAAAAATTGTAGGCTCGCCTGACGAGCGTCACTACCGAAACAAGGCACAGTACCCAATAGAAAAAACTGCAACGGGCGAATATAAAATAGGCTTTTTTGCACCCAAGTCGCACCGTGTGACGGAGGCTGCAGGGTGTCCGCTCGCACCGAGGAATTTTGAAGAAATTCTCAACACGGTACGCCACTTCTTCAAAAAACACGAGCTTTCCGTCTATGACGAGGAGAGCGGCAGGGGCATTTTACGACACGTTTATTTAAGGCGGGCACAAATCACGGGAGAGGTGCTTTTGACGGTAGTTATCAACGCCCAATCCCTCCCCCACTCTGATGAGCTTGTCCGCACCGTGTGCGATAGACACCCCGAGGTCGTCGGTGTGCTTTTGAACGTGAATGAGAAAAGAACGAACGTAATTCTCGGAGAAAAATTCATCACCCTTTTCGGTAGGGATTACATAACCGACGTCCTCGGCGGAGTAAGGCTCAAAATCACCGCCCCCTCGTTCTATCAGGTGAATCACGCTGCGGCGGAGCTGCTCTACAAGAAAGCAAAGGAGCTTGCCGCTCCCGAAAAGCGTGACACCCTGCTCGACCTTTATTGCGGTGCGGGTTCAATCGGACTTTCAATGGCTGACGAGGCAGGCGAGGTCATCGGAATAGAAATAGTCGAAAGTGCCGTCGAGTGTGCGAAATTCAATGCAAAGGAAAACGGCATTTCCAACGCTGAATTTTACGCAGGCGATGCGAAAAACACAGAGCGAATGCTCGAAAATGCTGAAAAAATCCGTGGTGCGAAAATCCACCCCGACATCATAATTCTCGACCCGCCCCGTGGCGGCTCCGACGCAGCATTGCTTCGATACGTCGCATCGCTTAACCCACGCAAAATCGTCTATATCTCCTGCAATCCAAAAACCCTTGCACGTGATATTTGCGTTTTGAACGCCTGCGGCTTTGACACAGACCGAATCTTTCCCTTTGACCTTTTCCCTGCGACAGGACACGTTGAATGTGTCGTTTGTCTGACACGAAAATAAATAAAAGAAAAAAGGGAAATTGTATGAAACCTATTATTGGAGTACTTGCGGAAGTCGATCTTGAACAAAATACCAAAGTGCAGAACGGCTATATCAGAGCAATTGAAGAATCAGGCGGAATACCGATCCTTTTGCCGTATGTGAAGGATACGGATACGATGGAGCGTTTTGTGAGTCTTTGCGACGGTTTCTTTTTTACGGGCGGAGCGGATATCGATCCTCAACGCTATGGCGAGGAGCCAAAGAACACGTGCGGAAGAATCCAATACGCTCGTGATGAGCTTGAATTTGCGGTGATTCAAATAGTGAACAAAACATCAAAGCCCCTACTTGCCGTATGTCGTGGTGCACAGTTGGTCAACATTGCACTTGGCGGTACTCTTTATCAGGATATTCCAAGCGAGATAAACACACAGATTTCGCATAAACAAACCGAACCTAAGAATTCCCCCTCTCATGACGTTCAAATCCTTAAAAGCACCCCTTTGTTTGAGTTAATGAAGAAAACGGAAATGACCGCAAACAGTTTTCACCATCAAGCAATAAAAAAACTTGGTGAGGGACTCCAAATTATGGCTGTTGCCGATGACGGGATCGTGGAGGCTTTTTGCTTATCAGGCGAACGGTATCTTCGTGCTTACCAATGGCATCCCGAACGGTTGTATGGCACCGATATTGACAATCGACTTATTTTCGATGATTTTATAAGGGCTTGTCAATACATATAAATATACCTTTTTCACCGACCCCTTTTTAGCAATTTTAAAGCATTTTGCAGTTTACCAACATTTTGGTGCTGTTTCTCTTTTTAAAAAGCACTTGACTTTTTTGCATTAAAGGTTTAAGATTGATAGTGATATTGAAAAATAAAAGCATATTAGGATAAGGAAAAATGAAAAAAGAAAAAAACTCCCCCGACACAAACGCCCCCCCGGAGCTTAATTCATCACGGCGTCTGCTTGTCTTCGTGCTTGGAATATTTATCGGACTTGCGGTAATTGTTCCCGGTGTCAGCGGCTCGGCTATTGCAATGATGCTCGGACTTTATACGGCGATGCTATATGCGCTCGGAAATATTTTCAGCGACTTTCGCCGCTGTGTGAAGTTCTTGATTCCGCTCGTCCTCGGTGCCGCTGTCGGCTTTGGAGCAGGCTTTATATTGATACAAAAGCTGTTTGGGAAATACCTTTTCGAGGTCGTGTGTCTTTTCGTCGGATTTATGATAGGCGCTCTCCCCGCCATAACCCGTGAAATCAAGGGTGCTCCTATTACGCCGACGAGGGGTATCCTCTTTCCCGTAGGGCTTCTCATTCCGATAGGAATAGGTATTGTTTCAATCATTCTTACAAGAGATTCGGGCACAGCGGCAGAAACGTTTACAAGATTTCCCGTTTGGCTGTTTTTGCTGTATTTTCCGCTTGGATTTTTAGTGTCCCTTACGCAAATCGTCCCGGGACTCAGTGCCACGGCGATACTTATGGCATTCGGTCAGTTCGGACCTATACTCAACAGCGTTTCCGTTTCATATATACTAAAAAATCCCGAGGTACTCGGGCTTTACGCTTCGCTTATGCTCGGATTTCTCGTCGGTATCGTCTTAATTTCAAAGCTGTTTTCTATGGTGCTTGTAAATCACAAGCTGACGGCGTTCTTTATGATTTCGGGTATGTCCGTAGGCTCCGTCATCTCGATGTTCATAAACCCCGACGTCTACGATATATACGTATTATGGGGCAAGGGTGAGACAAGCCCCACTCTGACGCTCATTGTCGGCGGAGTGCTTCTTGTCGTCGGCTTTCTTTTGTCATTTCTGCTCACAAGATACGAAAAGCACTTTTCAAGGAGTGAAAAATAAGAAAAGAGAGCAAGTCATTTGACTTGCTCTTTTTTTGGCACGAGTTGACAAAAAAGATGCCACTTGTGAAAACTATGGTATATCCATCAAAGTGCCAGCATATCCATCAAGTCACGCAAAGCAGTTTCGAACTTTGCGCCGTACCAATGGTCTGCATCGCCTTGAGTGTTGATGATACATTTTACGGTATAGTCGGCTGCAATTTTCGCCGCTTCGAATATATCCTTATCATTCATCAAGGCGCCGGTGAACGCTGATGCGTAGATATCGCCTGTACCGTGACAGCCCTTGGATACCTTATCATGCTCATAGTAGCGGATAGTGCCATCCTCATAAACGATAACGCCTGTCTTATCGGGAGTGTATCCCACGCCTGTCAGCACGATGGTCTTTGCGCCGAGCGTTGCAAGCTTTGCGAGAAGCTCCTTGATGTAGCTCTCGTCATAGGTTTCACGGTATTCCATATCGGCAAGGAAGCACGCTTCGGTGATGTTGGGAACGAGTATATCGGCAGACTTGCAAAGTCCGCGCATTGCCGCCACGTATTCGTCGTTGAAGATGGAGTACAGCTTACCGTTGTCAGCCATTGCAGGATCGACGATGCGAACGCAATCGTCAGTTCCCATTGTGTCAAGAATGTGCCGAACGTATCCGACTTGCTTGACGCTTCCAAGGTAGCCAGTATAGATTGCTTTGAACTTGATGTTTTCTTTTTGCCAATGTGCTTGTATTTCGGGCATATCATCTGTGAGGTCACGGAAGGTAAATCCGCTAAATCCGGCAGTATGCGTAGAGAGCACGGCGGACGGAAGAATACAGGTTTCGAGTCCGCAAGCAGAAAGGATCGGTAGTGCCACCGTCAACGAACATTGACCAATGCAGGATATGTCTTGTATCGTTAGAATTTTTTTGTAAGCCATTTTAAATATTCTCCTTGAAATTTTACTGACTTTATTATATAATATTTTTGTCGATATGAAAATAGTCAGAATAGGAGAAATTTATATACACAGATGAAATATACCGTTGACAAAAATAGCCGTCCTGTTTATCTTCAAATTTACAAACAGATACGACAGGACATCATTGACGGATTATATCCCTTCGGCACAAAGCTCCCATCTATGAGATTGCTCTGCGATGAGCTTTCGGTCAGCACCGTTACGGTGGATCACGCCTACGGCTTACTTTGTGATGAGGGATATGCCGAGGCGCGTGAACGTAGCGGCTTTTTGGTGATCTTCCGCAAGGATGACAGTTTTGCCGCCGTGGCAGAGGTTTCTTCCGTAAAAACACCGACCGAACATATCAAGCATGACTATCCCGATTTTCCGTTCTCGGTACTTAGTAAGACGATGCGTGGTATTCTTACTGATTACGCTGAAGATATTTTGGATCGCTCGCCGGGCAAAGGGTGCTTACAGCTTCGTGAAGCGATACGACAATACCTTGCTCGTAACAGAGGCATCTTTGTTTCGACCGATCAGATTATCATAGGATCGGGGGCGGAATATCTCTACTCGCTCATTATAGAACTTCTTGGTAAAAAGCGCATCTATGGCATTGAGTCGCCCTCATACAAGAAGATTGAACAAGTCTATCGTGCCGCCGAGGTACGCTGTGAACTTTTGCCACTCTCTCACGACGGCATTGATAGTGCCGCTTTATTGAAAACCAAGGCAAGCGTTTTGCATACCACTCCGTACCGTAGCTTTCCTACGGGCATCACTGCTTCTGCAAGCAAACGCCACGAATATATCCGTTGGTCTGGCAAAAAAGACCGTTTCATCATAGAGGATGACTTTGAGTCCGAGTTCTCTGTTTCTACGAAAGCCGAGGAAACCTTGTTTGCACTCTCAAAGCAAGACAACGTGATTTACCTGAATACCTTCTCCAAAACCATCTCGCCATCTTTTCGTGTGGGCTACATGGTACTGCCCGAAAAGCTCGTCGGTGAGTTTGAGGAACGGCTCGGCTTTTATTCCTGTACCGTTCCTACATTTGAGCAGCTCGTAATTGCCGAGCTTATCAACAGCGGAGATTTTGAAAGGCATATCAACCGTGTTAGAAGAAATAAGCGCAAATTATTGCAATCGCAATAAATCGCTTTTCTTTGCTTACTACGATGCAAATATTGAGGGCCGACAGATTGATTTCTGCCAGCACTCTGCAAAGAAAGAATCAAAGAAAATAAATGTTTTCTATGGTGCTTGTAAATCACAAGCTGACGGCGTTCTTTATGATTTCGGGTATGTCCGTAGGCTCCGTCATCTCGATGTTCATAAACCCCGACGTCTACGATATATACGTATTATGGGGCA
>JAZOQA010000063.1:0-3514 GCA_045655765.1 Eubacteriales bacterium
CCCCAAAAAAGTCAAGTGGGAATAAAACGTATTTTAAAAGGACCCAGCCCCCCCTGAGGATTTATCGATAAGTTTCATTTCATTTTTCTTGACATTCTATACATCTTGTGATATAATTTGTTATACTATAATGCAAGCGAACAGAGGCTTGCTCCGAATTTAAAAAACGGAAGAGGAATGAAATGAAAATCGTTATAATCGGTCTTGGAACAATAGGAAAGACGGTCTTAAGAATCCTGTCCGCCGAGAATCACACGGTCACAATAATAGATGAAGACAAGGACAAGGTAGAGGAGCTTATAGCGAAATACGATGTCTTCGGCGTTGTGGGAAACGGTGCGTGCCGTGATATACAAAGAGAGGCGAAGATGCGTGATGCTGACCTCGCCATTTCGCTGACCAACAGTGACGAGCTTAATATCTTCACCTGCCTTGTTGCGAAGAAGCTGGGAGTCAAAAACACCGTAGCCCGAGTACGAAATCCGGCTTATAGAAAGCAAATTATGGATATGAAGGATCAGCTTGGAATTTCAATGATAGTAAATCCCGAGCAGGAGACGGCGGCGGAAATATTTAATCTCATAAGTCTGCCCTCCGTCGAGCAGGTTGAAAACTTTGCAAAGGGAAAGGTTCTTCTTGCAGAGGCAATAGTGGACGGCGACTGTGCTCTCCTTGGCGAAACGCTCATTTCCATAGGCAAAAAATTCACCTCTAAGTTTCTGATTTGTGCCGTGGAAAGAGGCGGCGAGGTTATTATTCCCTCGGGTAACTTTGTAATAGGGCGTGGGGACAGAATTCACTTTACGTCGGACGCAAGCTCGCTCGGCGACTTCCTTACTGAGATAAATTTGATAAAATCCCCGCTTAAAAAGATTATGATAGTCGGCGGTGGACGCACGGGCTTCTACCTTGCGGAGGAGCTTTCACGAAAAAAATACAAGGTTAAGCTCATAGAAAACAACAAAGACATCGCAGAGGATCTCGCAGACAGGCTTCCGAAGGTCACGGTAATAGAGGGCAACGGCACACGGCACGCCCTTTTAATTGAAGAGGGCATCGAAGCTATGGACGCCTTTGTAGCCCTTACCGATATAGATGAGGAAAATATGGTTGTCTCAATGTTTGCAAACAAGAAGAGCGTTAAGAAAACCATAACTCTTATAAAAAGCCCCGAGCTTTCAAATATGCTCGGCGAGCTTGGAATAGAAAACAACGTCTCTCCCTGTGATATAGTTGCAAACAGAATTATAAGCTACGTCCGTGCTCTTGAAAACAAAAGAGGAAGTAACGTGCTGACACTCTACCGTCTTGTAAACGACCGTGTAGAGGCACTCGAATTCCTTGCAAAGAAAAACGAGAAATTCTACGGCAAGCCCTTGAAAGACTTGAAAATCAAGGATAATTGCCTCATCGCCGCTATAATCAGAGAAAGCGAAATAATTATTCCCGACGGAAATTCTCAAATTTTGCTCGGTGACAACGTAATTGTGGTTACAACCCACAAAAACTTTGACGATCTTAACGATATTATCGAATAAGGTATAAACAAATGAATTATAAAAAACTCGGTAAAATTTTGGGCAAGATTATGATTCTCGAGGGGCTTTTGATGCTTGCTCCGCTTTCGGTCAGCATCATTTACCGAGAGGGCTTTGTAAACATTCTTGCCTTTATCGTACCGATTGTACTACTTTTAGGACTTGGCGTTGCGTTACAGATTCCAAAGCTGACAAGGAACACCTTTTACCAAAAGGAGGGCTTTGCTCTTACTGCCCTTGTTTGGATTGTAATGACGCTCTTCGGTGCGATTCCATTTGTAATAAATCAAGATATCCCAAACTATATTGACGCCTGCTTTGAGATTATGTCCGGCTTCACTACCACAGGTGCGAGTATAATTACGGACATCACGGCAATGTCACATTCCACTCTTTTTTGGCGTAGCTTCTCACACTGGATTGGCGGTATGGGCATACTTGTATTCGTGCTTATATTCATCCCCGAGAGCAACGACGGCTCGTCAATGCACCTCTTAAGGGCGGAAAGCCCCGGTCCCCAGGTTGGAAAAATCGTGTCGAAGATGAAGGTCACGACGAGGATTCTGTACCTCATTTACCTCGGTCTTACCGTCCTTGAGGTCATAGTCCTGATGCTCGACAAGCCCATTCCCGGGTATGAGGGCGACCAATTCTTCAACAGCCTACTTGCCACGTTCGGCTGTGCAGGAACGGGCGGCTTTGGCTTCCTGCCGGGAAGTATGGAGCTGTTCAGCCCGTTCTCACAGTACGTTATGGCTACATTCCTTATTCTTTTCGGCTGCAACTTTGCACTGTATTATCTTTTGCTTATAGGAAAGCTCAAGGACATATTTAAAAGCGAGGAGTTCAAAACCTATTTTCTGCTCGTTGCATCTGCGGTTGCCATCATTTTCATCACTCTTGTGGCAAAGGCGGGATCGTTCCAACAGAGCTACACCACCGAGGAAGCGTTCAGACACTCGTATTTCCAAGTTGCATCCATTATTACAACAGCGGGCTTTTCTACAACAGACTTCAACCTATGGCCTATGGCTGCTATGATGGTGATTTTCGTCTTAATGTTCACGGGTGCTATGGCAGGCTCGACTGCAGGCGGAATCAAGCTTTCGAGATTTGTCATCTCGTTCAAGGGAATTTACATCAGCATAAGAAAGCTAATCAACCCAAGATACGTCCCCAAGGCCAAATTTGAGGGAAAAACCTTGGAGGAAAAAACCGTCAGCGACGTCTTCTCGTTTATAACGCTTTACCTATTCATTCTGATAGGAGCGGTGTTCCTGCTTTCATTTGACCCCGTAAACGGGCAGACGTTTTTAGTCACCTCCGACGGTGCGTGTGGCTCTTACGAGGTTACGCACGGCTTCTTCACAAACTTTACGGCGGCTCTTTCGTGCATTTCAAACGTAGGTCCGGGCTTTGAGGCCGTCGGTCCTTATGCAAGCTTTGCTGGATACAGCATTTTTTCCAAAATTGTGCTGACCTTCACTATGCTTTTAGGAAGACTTGAAATTCTGCCCGTGATGATACTTTTCAGCCCAAAAACGTGGAAAAAGGTGTAAACCCCACCGTTATTGCTTCGACAGCATCTGCTCTTGTCGCACGTGCGACGGATGCTGCCGAGGCAATTTTAATTTTTTACAATATAAAAAAGAAAAAGAAACCTTTATTAAAGAGTTAATTTATACTTCTTACAAATTTAAATGCATATTATGTTAAAGTGAAAAGGTTGTTTTTACCACTCATTCGACAGGTATTGACAAAGTATATAGCTTTTGGTATAATATATTTATTGATTTTATTTTAAAACAAACAAGGAGCAAAATGCCCTATATGAAAAAATCACATAAAAAGCAACTCTTCAACATAGGCTTTGTGCTGCTGTTTGCGGGACTTACGTTTTTAGTTCTGTATTTGAGCAGTGACGAATTGAATATCAGCTCCTTGCTTGCGTTTTTTGATGACTGCAACGGCTGGCT
>JAZOQA010000064.1:0-7722 GCA_045655765.1 Eubacteriales bacterium
AAGCGAAGCTTTTCTACTGTGTAATTTACGGGAGCAATATTTGCACCTATAAGCTCGGTGTATGCTGCGTGTTCTTCATCGATAGTGAACGTGATTGTTGCGGTGTATGTGCCTGCGTTTACAGGATTAACCTCGTTGCCCTGTGCGTCAGTGTAGGTAATCGTATAGGTTACGTACTCGGGAAGAGTTACGCCTGCGGGAAGTGCAAGCTTATAAGTCTTTGCGTTTCCGTCATAAATGACAGACGTAAAATCGGGAACGAGAGCTATGCCTGTAAGGTCAACTACAGCCTTTCCGATTTCCCAAGCAAAGGTCTTTTCGGTCTCGGTTAATACGTAGTTATTACCTGCGGCTTGATTGAGTGTAAACTTTGCAACAGCGGTGTACTTGTCAATGTTAAGAGCTGTGCCGCCGCTGATGAGTTCAACGTTGATAAGCTCTGTATCATAACCTATAACGTTTACGGAAATGTTGCTGCCTGTGTAGGTGAAGAAGTCCTTTTCAAGCTTTGCATCGGAAATGGAAATTTCAAGAGGAGTAACCGTCCAAGGAAGCTCAATTACGTAAGAATCAAGCTCCGCTCCGCTCTGATCAACGAGAACGTAGGTGTCGCAAGCGGTAACGGTTGCCTTTGCAACATAGTTGCCGACAGCGGTCGCTGTGTTTTCGGAAAGAACAACGGAAATCTTGGTCTTGTCATAATTTTCTACAAGTAAAGCGGTGACGCCGTTCTTGTTATAAACAAGACTGTCGTTTTGGAGTGCGAGGATGATGTCCGCAACGTTAATAGTTCTTGCAGTAATCTGCCACTCACGGTCTACGGAATACTCGCTGTACTCTGCCCCGTCAATTACAAGAACGTAATTTTCGGAATCACGAAGCGTGATTTTAAGTGTTGCGGTATAGTTGCCTATATCGGTCATCTTTACGTCGCCGAGAAGCTCGATTAAGATGTAAGTACCGTCGTAATCTGAGACCTCAACCTCAAACTCGCTTCCGTTATACGTAAACTTGTCAGCTAAAAGCTGAATGTCGTCAAGGTTAATGTTTACGGGAGTTTTTGTAGCGTCGGTAATTTCTACACTCGTCTTGGGAGTTTCAAGTTCAAAGACTGTGTTTCCTTGACCGTCCTTTGCCGTAACAACAGCACAATATTCACCGCTGTCATCGGGTACGGATACTGTAACGTCAGATGCGGTCTTGCCGTCAAGAGCTACGCCGTCCTTGTACCAGGTGTACGTTACGGTAAGATTCTTGATGCTTGAAAGGTCGATGTTGGAATCAAGTGTAACGGTAATGGTGTATTCGGTGCCGGGTGCGTCCGAAACAATGCTGTCAGGACTGATGAGGGCATCGACTGTAAGAGCCATAACCTTTGTATCGGCCCCGGGCATCTTATCTATGATGCTTCCAACGGATGCAATGCTTCCGTCAGCTGCAAGCTCTATTTCGACCCAGCCGAGGATCGGCTTTCCACCATATTCGGTGAGCTGTGCAAAATCTGCAACGTCAGCACCGACGGGCAGGAAGCCTGCTCTGTACGCCTCGGTAGCACCGGGAGCGTAGTACTCAATGCTGTAAATGTCGATGAACGATACGGTTATATCTGCTTTTATATCTATGGTTTTGGTATCGAAAATGTAGGCAACGTAGCCTGCCAGGTCCTCGTCAACCTTGGAAACCACGTTATAGAAGATTGATGCGATGTTGATGTCGTTGATATCTCCGTACCAGCCGAACTCACCCTCACCGCGGTAGAGGCCGATGATGGTTGCGTCCTTAACTCTGTCGGGAACCATTTCATAAATCTTTTTGATATATTCCTTAAGAGTATTGAAATAGCCTGCGTACTTTTCAAGCTCGGCTATGATCTGCTCGTTGGTCAGGGACTTGATGTCAAGGTCATCGATATAGCGTTTGACCAAATTGATGAGCTTTGCAAGCTTATCCTTGTTAATACCCGAGAGATCTACGTAGCTTTCAATCTTTGCTATAATCTGCTCTGCAGTAAGAGACTCGAGGTCGATTTTGTCTACAAAGCGTTGAATGAGGTCGATGTACTCGGAGAGAGCCTCGTGGTTTAGGATCTCTTCAAAATCAATTCTTTCAAGAATAGCAATGATGTCACTGTACTCTAAATTCATAAAGAGTGCATACGCATCGTCGGGAGTCTTGGAAAGAGCTGTGAAAATCTTGTTCTTGATATCATCGGGGATTTTTCCGCTCTCACACGCCGCAAGGACCGCATCTGTAAAGATTTCAGGCATTCTTACGTCGAGAATAATTCTTCCTTCCTCGTCGATACTGAAATCAACGTGGTCTGAAAGAACTCTTGCAAGCTTGGTGATATATTCGTGAGCCTCCTCGGAAGCCACAACGGTAATGTTGAAATCGCTGGTGCCGTAGGTGGTTTCAATCTTGAAATCATAGGATAGGTACATTTCAGAGGCGTCCATATCCTTGATTTCGGTGGGTCTTGGGAGAGTTTTGAGAAGATCCATAACGTTGGAGATACGAATCTTCGGGGAGGAGCCGGGAGCGTTTACGTAAAGCTCATACATCTCTCCGCCATGCTCACCCATTTCAACGGACAAAAGAAGATTAAAGAGATCCTTGAAGCCAAGAGTATGGTCTGCTGCAAGAATTGCACCGTAGGTAGACGTGAAATTGCTGACAAGACTTGTAAGACGAGCGTCAATCTCGCTCTTGGTCATACCGAACTCGCCCACGCAATATTCATCGATAGCAATGCGGGCATCGTCTGTGAGAGTGTCGTTCTTTACGTCGGATTTAAGTGCTGCTGCGGTTTCCTCAATCTGGTCTTGCATAGCACCTCTGAGATAAGGCTTGCCGTTAAGAACAGAACGAAGATGAGTTATAATGGTATCTGTATTCTCTCGAACGGGAGCAAGGAGTGCTTCCTTGTCTTCCTTTGTAGAAAGCTTGCCCTCGACGTAAGCCTTAATCTTGTCTTGGGTAGCCTGGACAGCCCAAAGGTCCTCAATATATTCATCTACGAACTCCTCGCCCTCTACGTGGACGTGGTTGTTCCAGAACGTTGCAAGGTCGGTGGATATAAACGTATCGATAGCCTGAGGATTGTCAAGAAAGTCGGTCCACATCTGCTCACGGACCTGCTCTCTCAGAGTGGGGTCGCTCCAAACGGCTTCAATCTCCGCTACGCTTGCACCCTCGAAGAAATCGGGGAAATTCGCATAAAGCAGATTCGTTTCGGGGATTCTTGCAGGATCATTGTCAAGAGCGATGATTTCCGCCATCCAAGTGTCCACCATACCGTTAATATCATCGGTAATGAGAGCATAGATGGCATCTCTGTCCGTATTGTGTGCCTCGCCCTTTTTGTATGCGATGTAATCCTGAATATAGGAATCGTGACCGTCGCCGTTTACAAAGTAATCGTAGACGCAAGCACCGATTTGCTCCTCAAGGAAAGAGTCAAGCGAGCTGTCTGCGGTTGTACCATTTGTTATGTACTCATCAATCTTGACGTACAATTCTCCGATCATTTCATCTTCGAAATACGTCTTGACCGCCAATTCAAGCTCGGAGGAGCCAAGAGTGCCGTTCAGATAATCGTCGATAAGACCGTTGATATAAACGGCAACCTGTTTGTCTATGTACGACTTTACGGCAGTATTGAACGTCTTGGTGTTGTCACCGAAAAGCCAGCTCAAATAGTCCGCAGAAACGGAATCAATGTAGCCGTCGATGTAGCTGTTAAACTCATTCTCAATATAGGTTGTGACCTTGGTGCCAAGCTCGTCGGCATCGGGAAGATCGTCAACCGTGAGCACGCCGATCTTAAGTGACATTTCAAGAAGGTCACAGGCATAATCCGTAAAGAGCTGCTCCTCATCGGGATTATTCGCCATAGCCTTGAAGAATGCGATCTTATCGCCTCCAAAGTTGTCGTCCACGTACATATTGAGTACCGTGTCAACAAAGTTTTGATTTGAGATTCCGCCGTTTGCACCGACAAAGTCATTTACGATGTCGTCAACCACAACGGTTTTAAAAGCATTTACAAGGGTGTAAACGAGGGATTTAAGCTCCGTCGCCGTAATAGCCTTAAGCTCTGCGACATCAGGAGTAAGCGTAACGGTTACGCCGTTTTCTCCGTAAGTGATGTCCACCCAGCCCGTAATATTCTCACCCTCTCCGGTGTTGTCAGGATAAGCGCTGCTTTCAGCTTCCGCAACACGGGTCTCGTTTTCAATAGCACCGACGGTAACAAGTGCGACGCTGCTAAGCATAACGAGTGCAAGCATAAGGAGAACAAGGGCCTTAAAATGCTTACCTACTGTTTTCATACCATACCTCACTTTTGTGTATTTTAAGCCTTAAAGAATTCACACGGGTATACTCGTGCGTCATCATTTGGTTTATGGAATAATTATATCACTTTTTTACTTTAAAATCAATAGTTAAGTTAAAAAAAATGGCAATCCTCCCTATTTTTCGCAAATAGCACAGAGAATCACCATTATTTTTATGCAATATTACCCAAAATAATTCTTAAATGTGGGTGCGTGTTAAGAAAACGGGTGTTTTTTTCGATATTTTTTGTAGAAAACGAACACTACGGAAGCCACAGCCGACGCTATCAAGGAAGCAAAAAATAATGTCTTATGACGGTAGACGGCTATCAGATAGTGACGAAGTCCTTGAGAAAAGGCTTCTCCAAAGCTTAAATCCCTCTCAGAGTCATCAGGCGGAAGCGGAACCGCCTCGTAAACCGCCGTATAAACGGTGTCCTCGTATACCTCTGTAAGCTCCTTGTCCCAACCGACAAATTCATAGCTGAATTTCGCATCGGGAGATTTGAAAAATGTCGGAGGCGTAGGCATTTCACCCCATTTATAAATTTTTTCAATGTATTTGTCGCCATCATTCACAAAACGAACCTTGTACGTCATTTTCGACGCACGTCCCCAAATTGTGACGTCGCCGTCCGGCATCAGGAAAGCTCCATCAGTGGGGTCGATGGAAATTTCACGGTCAACACCGTTTTCCGTATAAATGCAGTATAGCTTGTCAATCGACATTCCGTCTGGAATTTCAAGCGAAAATTCGACACGCTCCCCCACCCTTGCGTAAGCCTTATCGGTAAAAATCTTAAATCCCTCAACCGAAAGCACGCTCACACCGTATAGGCGGAATAGGCTATACGTCTTGCCGGTATCGAGCTTTTTAGCCCACATAGCACCGTTTTGCAAAGAGAACGAGGGAACAAAGGCTATTACTCCTTTATCATCGACGGTATAAAGGCTCATGCCTGCGGTATTAACGACATCAAGAGCAAAGCGTGCCTCATACAAATACGCATCACTCTGCAAAAAAGACTCACTGTCAGAGAAAATTTCTACGGAGTATTCATAGCCGTAGCTATCGAATTTCACAGCACTCACAGAAATACGGTTTGCTCCGTCGTCAAGCATACGGGAAAGAGTTTCGGCATCAAAGCTCACCGTACCAGCAGCACTCACGAGCTTTAAGCTGTTTGTTCTTATTTTTTCCTTAACGGGGGTAATATCAACCTCCAATACACCAAGCTCGCTTATATCAACAGTAGCCTCACCCGAGCTTACTGTGATTTTTGCTCCGCCTCCCGCACAAGGAAGTATGTAGTTCAAATCAAAAACAGCCTCATAGCTTTCATTCGACGTCGGATATGTGGGAGTGCGATTCCACTCACGGAAGGTATAGAAATATACCGAATCCTCGGGCTTTACGGGAGTCACAGGACACCTCGGCACCTCGGTTTCGAGGCATTCTATGCTTGCGATGATTTTTGAATCTACGCACCAATTTACGGTATAATATGCTGTGGCAGAAAACTCTGCTACGTACTCGACACCGTCGGTGAGCACCTCTGTGGGAGTTATATTCCACCCACAAAACATATATACGTATGAACCGTCCTTTGCCCGCTCGGGATTTCCTTTATAGGTTGGCAGCTCGCCGTATTTATACGTTTCTTCTTGCCTTACGCCGTCAACGTTCCAAATAACGGTATAAAGAACGTCGGTTTTTGAAAATTCGGGGTACAAATAAAGGTGACTGCCCGAAACAGCGGAAAGGTCAACTGCCCTGCCCGCAGAATCAACCCAATGCGAAAACTTATAATGATACAGCTCGTCGGATTTGCGAGTGGGAAGCTCTCCTTTAAAGTTTACAGCAGTGCCGCTGTCTACAAATACCGTGTATATAGGTTCGTCGGATTCCGAGGAACTATAAAAGTAAACAGCCGTTTCGTCAGCTGGAAAAATCTTTTTTTCCAAAGACGTCTCTCTTGTTAGAATAGCGTTGGAATCAAGCGGCTCACGCTCGGAAAATTCACCTCTTTTAAGTGCGCCGATAAGTGCAGTCTCCTCTTCTGTAGGCACGTACTCGCTTGGCGGCTGTCCCGGAGCAGCAACCTCATCAGGCTTTTTAGGCTCTGCGACCTCCGTCGGCTCGTCTCCCGCCTCGGGAACAAACTCCGGTGCAGTCGGCTTTGTTATAACTGTCGGAACGGCAGGACGCTCAACCACCTCGGGAGGTATTGGCTTTTCCATCTCGGAGGGGAACTGCTCATCGTACGGAGTGGCAGAATTTGTGTCGGTGAGGTACACTACGTTTTCAAGCATTGAAAGAGGCGTGACTACCGTCGCCTTTCCGCCTATTTCCTGTGCCCAGCTATGAGAATATGACCATTTGTACGAGGACGTAAATTCAACAATTTTGCCCGAGGAGTTGGGATAGGTATAGATTTTTTCATCGGAGATTGCAGACGTTACAAGATATAGCTGGGATAAAAGAATAACGTATTTTTTCGCTTTATCCTCACGCACAAGCTCCGCTCTGACAAGTCCCTCGTTGTTTTCCATAGTATAGAAGGAATCAAGAGCACGGAGCAGATTGTAAAACGAAGACTTAAATTCCTCGTAATTATTTGCGTAGTAGAAATAACGCTCTGCCTCGTCAGTCAACGAGAAATACTCAGTAAAAAGTCTTCTCAAGCTTTCGGTTGCGTCTCCCGCAATATCGACAAGAGCTGCGGAAGCTCCCGCCGCAACTATATCATCCTTTCGGGAGAGCACCTGTGTGACCGTCGAGCCCATAATAGCGTCAAAGAGAGTGCGGTTATCAGTCATAGGTGTCTTGACGGTGTCAATTATCTTTAAATGCTCACGAAAGGCTGCAAGCTTTTCTTCATTTAAAAGGTATTTTTCATTTTCTTCATTATATGTGTCAAGCTTGTCCTTATATACAAGATACCGAGCATAAGCCTCATCGTAGGCAGGCTTTGTAACGGTTACGTAGGTATTGTATTCCTCTAAAAGACGCTCATATTCCAAAAGTGCTTTTTCGTATTTCTCACGCTGTTCCACCCTATCGGCATACGCATTATACTCGTCGAGATACTTTTGATAAATTTCCAGCTTTGCCTCGTAATCCGCAAGGTCAACAAGGTACTTGTCGTAGAGGGCGGCTTTTTTCTCGTAATCAGCCTTTTCTTCTTCATACTCCTTGTCTTTTATGGCTATATGCTCCTCTGCAGCCTTGGCATCGAGCCACGCAAGGTTCAAAAGAAGATTAACGTCATCCTTTGAAATCACAAACTCCGCAGAATAAACGACCTGTGCCACAGCCTCAAGGTCATCTCTGTCTATCCCCGAGGCTAAAGCGGTAGCCAAATATGCGTAAGGCTCATCTCCG
>JAZOQA010000065.1:0-5398 GCA_045655765.1 Eubacteriales bacterium
CAATGCCTCTATTCGTTTTTTATTCGGTTATACCCAAATACGGAAGCCCGGGGCGAGGGGATTTGGAGGAGAAATCTTCGGTTTTGACCGAGAGGCGTATATAAATACGTCGGAGGGAGAAAGCGGAGATAGAATAAAAACTTAAAATAAACGTGAAGAAAATCGTAGATTTTCCACCTTGAAATAAATTAAATCAAAGAAAAAATGAGGCACTGCATATCACAACTTGCAATGCCTCTATTGGTTTTTTTATTCGGTTATACCCAAATACCAAAGCCCCAAAGATTAAAGGTTGAAATACTTGTCATACTCCGCAGGATGGGGAATTGCCGCCATCTGTCTGCACTCCTCACGCTTCGTCTTGATGAAATTGGAAATAAGCTCCTCGGGGAACACTCCGCCATAGGTGAGGTAGTCGTGGTCCTTTTCAAGAGCGTTAAGAGCTTCGTCAAGAGAGGTGGGCAGACCCTGAAGCTTTGCCTTTTCCTCCTCGGGCAGATGATAGAGGTTTACGTCGTAGGGACCCCAGCCGTTCTCGTGAGGGTCAATTTTGTTCTTAACACCGTCAAGACCTGCCATAAGAATTGCCGCATAGCAGAAATACGGGTTACAGGTTGCATCGGGGTTACGAAGCTCGAAGCGACGCTTCTCGGGAGCTTTTGCATAAGCGGGAATGCGTATAACCGCCGAGCGGTTCGAGGTAGCATATCCTACCGTTACAGGTGCTTCGAAGCCGGGAACAAGACGCTTGAACGAGTTCGTAGAGGGGTTAGTCAAGGCACAAAGAGATGCGATGTGCTTAAGCAGCCCGCCCATAAAGTAATGTGCCGTGCGGCTGAGGTGCGCATATCCGTCATCGTCGGAGAACACAGGCTTGCCGTCCTTCAAAAGCAGCATATGCACGTGCATACCGCTGCCCGCCTCACCGTAAATGGGCTTTGGCATAAAGGTCGCAGTCTTGTTGTATTTCAGGGCGGTGTTGTGAATGATGTACTTTATCATCATAGTTGCGTCAGCCATATGCACAACCTCGCCAAGCTGAGGCTCAATTTCAAACTGTCCCGAAGCTGCAACCTCGGGGTGATGATAGTTGATTTCAATGCCCGCATCCTGCATATGCATACACATTTCGCTGCGGCACTCGTAGGAGATGTCAAACGGCTTTGCTATGTGGTAATTCTTCTGCTTCGGAACAACTACTCCAAGACCCTCTGTCGCACTGTTCCAGTACGACTGCTTTGCATCGACGGAGGCGGAGATTTCACTGCCCGAAACGTTCCACGTAGCTTTGTCAAAGAGGTAGAACTCAAACTCGGGCAAAATGAGCATAGTGTCGGCAACGCCGCTGTCCTTCATAACCTTTGTAGCCGCCTTGATGATGTTTCTCGGATATTGGGGCAGGGGGCGGTTTTCGGGAGTGTCTATTATCATCGCATTTCCCGTCATTGACAGGGTGGGAATGGAGCAGAATGGGTCTATGAGTGCCGTGTCGGGGTCGGGAATGAAGACCATATCGCTTTTTTCTACAACTGCGTAGCCGTAGTTAGAAGCGTCAAATCCGATGCCGCTTTTCATAGTGTCCTCGGAAAAGTTCTGTGCGGGAATGGTGACGTGACGGTACTGACCGTTGATGTCCACCATCTTGAAATCGACCATTTTAATGTCGTTTTCACGTATCATTGTAAGAATGTCCTGTACGGTTTTGCTCATTTTGTTTTTCCTCCAAAAAAATTTATATAGATATGATACATTATTTTTACGTAAAAATCAATATCTTTTCATAAAAATGTAGACCAAACTTAAAAAACAGTAAAATTCAAGTGCTTATATAAGCGATTTATAATCCACAGCACAAGCCCTCAAGCCGTCCTCAACGCTTTGAAATACTACGCCGTATTTTTTCGCCTTTTCGCAATTCATCCAAAGATTGTGCCTTGGCGGAGTGTCCTTGACGGTTATATTTTTGCCGATGTAAGCTAAAAATTCTTTAGTTATCTCATACATAGATTTTGACGTTTCTGAGCCGAAGTTGTACGCACCGCCGGGAAGTGTGAGCGTTTTTTCAATATTTTCCGCAACCTCTTTTACGTAAGTTATGCCTCTGTATTGCTGCGAGCTGAAAGCCACGGATTCCGTGGCATTTATAATATTCATAAAATAGTTGCTCTTTTTTAGGTAATAGTCGTACATCCACTCAGCACGGAGCATAACCGCACTCGGTAATATATCAAGCACTCTTTCTTCCATTTCGAGCTTTTGCTTTGCATAAACGTTAAAGGGCTTAGGCATATCCTCGGAAAAAGGACCGTCTTCACAGCTTCCGCTGTAAACCTGGTCGGAGCTAAAGCATACAAGCTTTATATTCTTCGCCGCCCGTGCCAAATATATCGGAATTTGAACATTGGCAATATATGAGGCTTCGGGATTTCTTTCGCATTCTCCTATGTCGGAAATAGCAGCAGTATGAATAATTGCCCCGGCACCGCTCTTTTCTACTATGCGTCGTATATCGTCCTCACTTTTTCCTTTGAGGGACGGGCAGGCGATGACGTCCTTGCACGTCTTTAATATCTTACCGCCTACAAATCCGCTTGTGCCTGTAACAAGTATCATAAAGTAAATTCTCCTTTAAAAGTGCATCAGCTTTTTAAATTCACACATTTTTTAAGAAGGTAGATTTTAATAATCAACCCGATTTTTATTTGCAACTCAGGAAGTCAAACCCCGTAAGCTTTTCTCGTGACTATGCAAGAAAAGGGCAGAAAAACAAGAAAAGCCTTGAAACTCAAGGCTTTTCTCAGATATGTCTTTTTACAGCTCTTTTTGGTTGCACAGATGGGATTATATATAACAGGCGAGGAAGAGAAGTGCCACGACCTACCGCAAAAGTCGCATATTTTGCTATTTGGCGGTGCGTATACGCCAAATGACGCAATATACAGCAAGCGGTATGTGCATAAAGTGTCGTTCAATACACTCGCTTCTTCGGTCCGTTATTTTCGTCACACGCTTTGCAAATACCCTCATTAAGAGGTCGTTATAGAGCTAAGCACAAATTCAAATTTTGGGATTGCCTTGACACAATAAAAAATTTAACATTTTCTTTTAAGGACTTTTATCATACGTCAAAGGAATGAGAACAAATATCGCTTCACATCTTCAAGTGTGGTGTCGGCGATGCTCTTTTCATCGAAGCGGCTCGCTAAATCGCAAATGATTGCAAAATCCATATGCTCACCCTTAATGTATCCCGGTTTTTCTTCTGAAGCGAAATAGCTATCCCATACGGAGGCGTCAGCGTTTTTATACGTTTTTGGCTTCATAAATATCATACGGCGACGCTCCTCGGCAATAAATGCCCGTGCCGCCAAGGGAGCAAGCCTTTCATATTCATCAGCAGGAACGTTTGTAAATATTGCGGGTGTCGGAGCTAAGACTATCCTTTGTTCTCCCCGCAAAAGCTTCGTACCTACCGCATTGAAGTAAAAGCTCTCCTCATTTAATACGAGCTTTAAAAGAATACCTATATCGGTGAATGCGTGAGCACGCTGATAATCGGTGTCAAATATAAAGTTTCCGAGAGAATAGAACACCGCCTTTTGACCGTCCTCTAAAATCTCGTAGTTTTCAGGCACGTGTGGATGATGACCGACAACGATATCTGCACCGAAATCGATATATTTCAAATAGCGATCACGTGTGTAAGGTGATGGAAGAGCGGTAAACTCCTCCCCGCCGTGAGATACAATTATGCACCAACGGCATTTAGCCTTGATTTCCTTAATCCGTGCTGCAATGCGATCCATATCGTCCCAAGCAAAAGTACCCGGCTTTTGCTTGCCTGCCGCAATACAAGAGGGCTGATATCCAACGGCAAAGATGCCGATGCCACCCGCTTCGGGAAGATAAAGTGGGGTAGATGCATCGTCAATATCCAAGCCCGCACCAACGGTCTTGCATCCCATCGTCTTAGCAAGTGCTAACGTGTCCTCTATTCCTTTTCTTCCGGCATCCATAGTGTGATTGTTAGCAAGACAATAGATGTCTGCATTGATTTTTTCGAGGATCGCTACAGCCTCGGGGTTCATTGAATGAAAGAAAATTCCCTTGCTACCGTCATCCTCAGCATTTGTAAGAGCACCCTCCACGTTTGCTATGACGTGGTTTGCACTATCAAAAAAATCTAAAATTTCAGAGGAAAGGAACTTTTCATCCTCCCATTTTCTATCCATATATCTGTCAAATCCGATATCACCGGTAAATATGATCGAAGTTTCTTTTTTCATAATAATACTCCTTAATTTTTATTTAATTATACATCAAAATATGAGGTTTGTCAATATGAATAATATGAATAAGCCCGAGGCTGTTTTTTTGTTGCACAGATGGGATTTTTCATGCCCTTCCGAAAATACAGTCGCCGTGTGTCGCTCGGTACACTCGCTCCTTCGGCTCGTTATTTTCGTTACACGCTTCGTAAAAACGATACTCAATCGTTTTTGCAAAGCTTACCCATGACCTACCGCACCAGTCGCATAGTTGTCGCCTATCGCCTCAATACACTCGGCTTTGCCGACTTCTTGCTTTGTGGTGTCTCACGGTGTAAAAACGATAATCAATCGTTTTTACTTGTTCGCAGATTATTCGCCCTCAGGTCGCAAAGCGACCTCGGACTCATAACCTCGAAGGTCATGGAGTACAGAGTCACAACCGCAAGCCAAAAAAGAAGAAACTCGGTACACCAAACGGTGTCCCGAGTTTCTTTGTGCAAGGGCTATAAAAAAGATATTTTTGCCGTTTTGCTTACGGGATTTGAACCTCACGACTTTGGCATTCTAACAATCTTCAATTCTTGAACCGAGCCTTCATAGAACATCGTTCCACTTATTTCTGTACTGATAAATGTGTTTTTATCTGTGATTTCTCCACTTGCAGTAAGAATATAGCAATTTGTATTTACATCTTCTGAAACATCGTAGATATAAAGTGTAATATTTTGTGGAGTTATTCCTTTGAATTCCATGCGGATAGGAATTGTTTTGCCGTTTGTAATCCACTCGCCCTTTTGCGCTTCAAAATCATACCAAAAGTTTTGAGATTCTTCTTTGTAAATATTATTATCCGTGTTGAAAAAATCAAGATAGATTTGAGATACCCAACTGAAATAAAAATCCACGTTCTTATCAATAGAAAATGTAATCGGAATTTTTTCTTCGGTTTTGGGATTGATAAGATAGGACGAATTCATAGCGCCTTTCTCAAAGCTGTAGGTGTGGTTGCAAGAGTTTGAATAAATATGTTCTTTTTCAGTTGGATCAAATATTTCAATATTACAAACAAGTCCACCATCGCCTGGAGCCGTCGATGGTTTAACGTAGTGCTCCAAATAAACCGCGTC
>JAZOQA010000066.1:0-5138 GCA_045655765.1 Eubacteriales bacterium
GCTTACCTCAGAAAAGCCGATGCTTTCCTTTGGTATCCTTCTTTGTATAAGCATATCGCCTGCAACAGAAAACGTTGTTTTCATAATTAAATTCCTTTCCAAGGCATATCATATTTTTCTCTGTGACCGTTATAAAAAATACATACGGCTGTGTAAATAAAAGGTTGATATGTGCTTTTCATAACTTTAAAAATGTACTAAGATGAGTACAAAGAGATTTTTATGAATCCTTTACAATTTCTATGCTTTTATGTGACAGCTCAAATAATTTTCCACGGGGTCACTTTAGTAATAACATAATAACATAATATCATAATTGTTATTAAAAGTCAATATGAATAGTATAAATTTTCGCCGTTTACAGATACTAACATCGTACCCGAAAACAAAAGGAGAATTATATATAAATGAAAGCAACAGGAATAGTACGTCGAATCGACGACCTCGGACGTGTTGTTATACCCAAGGAAATCCGCAGAACAATGCGAATCCGTGAGGGCGACCCTCTTGAAATTTACACAGACAGAGACGGGGAAGTGATATTTAAAAAATATTCTCCCATAGGCGAGCTTCAAAATTTTGCCTCCGAATATGCCGACACGCTTCAAAAGACAACGTCGCTTCCTGTATTTATTTGCGACAGAGACACTGTTATCGCAGTTGCGGGAGCTTCTAAAAAAGAATATCTTGAGAGAAAAATTTCAAACGAGCTTGAAGAAATTATTGACAAAAGAAATCTTTATTTAAAGGGCGACAGACAAGAGGAGATTCCCGTTATAAACGGAATATCCAATCATTATGTAAACTGTGCAATGCCGATAATCAGCGAGGGTGATGTCATAGGCTGCGTGGTCTCGGCGTGGCATCACGAGGCACCGAAAAAAGAGAAAATCTCCGATGCCATAGAATCAAAGCTGATACAAACCGCAGGAGTATTTCTCGGCAAACAAATGGAGAGCTAAAAAACAAAGGAAACCTTTGAATTTAAGGTTTCCTTTGTTTTTTAATTAAAAGAGAACAAGCTCTTTTGCGACGACTTCATAAAGCCTATATAGCTGTTTCCTTGTCCTACGGTGATTATTTTGCCCGAGGAATCCGAAAAACGCATAACTCCGTCGTGCCATTCCCAAAAGATTTCGGTTACAACACCGTCTCTTGCGTAATATCCCGTGCCGCCCGAGAGCGTTTCAAGTATTAAATCCGAGCCGCTTTCAGATTCGTAAGTAAGGCTGTTGGCAAAAAGTACAAACGCATTGTCATACGTAACCGCCTTGTCATACAAAAGGTCGTTCTTCTGTACGCCGTTTTTATATAAAACGTATTTGCCAAGCTCTAGGGAATAATAAAGCTCCGTTGTCTGTCCCTCACCGTACGTGTACACAAGCTTTTCTGCCTGTTTTCCTGACAGTGTGAAATTTTCGTTTGTCGAAATTATATACGGCAAAGCGGTGTGCGTTGCCTCGGTTATAGAAAAGCCGTTGTTTGTAAGTCCTGCTTTTATCAAGTCACAGTTGGAATACACGTAATGTGTATATTCGGTATAGGAATATCCGTTTACCTTAGAGAGGTCAAAGAAGCTTTTTGAAACGTCGAGCGATTCATATTCTTTATTCTCGTCTGTACCCGAAGCAACGAGAATTCCGCCAAATGCTCCTATCATATTGGAAATGAAACCCTTTGTGGGGGCTATCGTTCCGATTTTTCCGAGGGAATTTATCGCATCGGTATACACAAGAAGCCTTGTTGTATTGTCTGCTGTCGGAAATTCCATTACTAAGTCGCCCTTTGAAATTCCGTAAAGCGGAGCGTCAGCGGTAAAGAGAAAGGCAACCTTACGCATATGCGCCTCTGTCTCACTTACCTCTTTGCCCGTTAAGTAATCGTAGTACTTGATTTGTGGTATTTGCGGTGTGCTTACTTGGTCTTTATCTTCATCGACATTGCCGCTATCATTTACGGCTTTATCGCTATTTGAGTCATTGTCATCTCTAGATTGCCAGCCCTCTGCGGAAAATCCCACAAGACATATAAGAATTGTGGCAATCAGCAAAAATGCAATCAGCTTTGTAAAGGAGCTTGCTTTAATCTTTTTCATTTTTACCTCCTTGCGTAACCGTCTAAAACCGCTATGGTTTAGCCAAAAAACGACGTGTTACGCACGTTTTGAAAACTTATTTGTTATAACGGGCGAGCCAAGCGTCGGCAAATTCAAATGCTTCAGCCAACCCATTTGTAATTTGTTGCTTCTCGGGAGCTTTCGTTTTGCTGTCGAGGAGCTGTACCATTATGGTTCCGGGAACCTTTTCGTTGCCTTTTGCAGAATCCTTTTCTGCCATTATCATCATATAAACGTGATATTTATCTGACAAATCGCCGTAGTAAATATCATCGCCCTGACGAACAAGAGGTCTTCCTTTATATTCAAGGAATTCTTCGGAACTAACGCCTTTTGCGTCTAACATTTATGTAACTCCTTTCTGTGGTTTTGAAAATGACGGCTGCTTGTCCATTTCGCTTATAATAATATCAAATCAAATGTCGCTTGTAAATACATTCGACAAAAGATTCGATTGCCTATTTATAGCGTAATGTCTCCTTTTTTTACATAAGGAGTGAACGTCTTCCCGAAATCGCCCTCCGCCGACAACGGTTTTGTCAGTCTGAAGAGTGAATCCGCTTTGTCTGAAAGCTCCTTTGCCAAGCGTCCCTCGGAACAGAGACGGTCTTTGGCTGTGGGCTTTGTAAGAATAGGGAAGTCCGACATCTTCTTTATTCTTTTTAAAAGAGCAGTGCCTTTTTCATCAGCGGCAAGCATCTGTGTATACGTGGGTGCGGCTTTAACTTCGGAGGAGGTAACGCCGAAGATTGAGTACCACATCGCACGTCTGATTCTTGCCGTTGTGTATTTTTTTGTTTTTGCAAGCTCGATTAAAGAGGAAATGCTGTCCGCATCGAAGCTCGCACTTCTGATACGGTTATATAAACCGCCCTCGGCATCGTGAATTTCCTTACCCGTCGCCTTGGGTGTGTTTAATCTAAATGATGAAATTACTGCGGCATCAAGTCTTGCCGCAAGACAGGGGGCTTTATTCTTTGAAAGAGCCTCTGAAAAGACTGATTTTGCCGCTTTTGGCACAAAATCAAGGGCAGACATATCGTTTTTTTTCATCAAAGCTCTGATAGCCATTGCACTTTTGAAGCCCTCTTCGGACAAATCAAGGCTGTTGTACGCTGAGCCCACACGCTTTATTGTTGTGGGAATTATTTTGCTTTCAAGCTTACAAAGAGCCTTTATATATTCAATACCGAGTATGTTGTTTGAAGAGAAAAGAGACTGCTCCTTCAGAAGAAGCTCCGAGCAAAGTTTCTCGCATTTTACGGCATAACCCTCCGAGTTATGAGTCTCTCTAAAGTCTTCCTTTTCATTTTTCAGAAGTACAGCGGCACGGGACAAAAGCTCTATATCCCCACATTCCGAGCCGAACGAAAGGTAGTCTACCACTCCAAGAGCGTTTAAAATATATACTCCGCCAAATGCAAAAAACTCCGCAGAGGAAAGAGAGTGGGGAAAGGGTAACTCAAGCACGAGATTCACACCGCAGTCAACGGCAGCCCTTGCACGTGTGAGCTTGTCAAATATAGCGACATCACCTCTTTGCGTAAAATTGCCGCTCATTACTGCAACGATAGTTGTATCGCTCCCAAACTCTTCTCTGATTTTGTTTATTTGATACTCGTGACCGAGGTGAAAAGGGTTGTATTCGGCTATAATACCAACAGTTGCCATTTTTACCTCCGTCTTTGAATTTTTTTATTAGAAAATATTCGTAATTTTGTTAAAAATATGTTGATAAAATGGAATTCTTGGTGTATAATATGATATATTAATTCAAATTAGGGAGAATTCGTAAATGAAAGTTTTAGTAGTTAACGCAGGCTCAAGCTCGCTCAAGTATCAGCTCTTTGATACCTGTGCCGACAATGTGCTTGCAAAGGGAAATTGCGAGCGTATAGGCATTGAAGGCTCGAGAATAATCCACAAAACGCAGGGCAAGGAGGAATACGTAAAGCAGACCGCACTTGAAAACCACTCAGATGCTATGAAGCTTGTCGTCAAGACGCTTCTTGATTCATCGGTTGGCTGTATTTCATCGGTTGATGAAATCGAAGCAATAGGTCACAGAGTTGTACACGGCGGTGCTTACGTTTCCAAATCCGTGCTGCTTAATGATGAAATTAAGGAAATACTTGAAAAGTGTATAGATTATGCTCCTTTACATACACCCGCACATATTATGGGCATCAAGGGCTGTGAGGCCGCTATGCCCAAAGTTCCTCAGGTGCTTGTTTTTGACACGGCATTTCATCAGACTATGCCGAAGGAGGCGTATATGTATGGCGTTTCATACGATATGTATGAAAAGTACCAGATTCGCCGTTACGGTGCGCACGGAACGTCGCACCGCTACGTAAGCTCCGAGATGATTAAGCTTATGGACACAAATCCCGAGGGAACTAAAATTGTAACCTGCCATATCGGAAACGGCTCGTCCATTTCTGCGGTAAAGGACGGAAAATGTATAGACACCTCGATGGGCTTTACTCCTCTTGACGGTATAATGATGGGTACCAGAAGCGGAGCTATTGACCCTGCTATTGTGCCTTACATTATGAAAAAGGAAAATATGAGCGCCGATGAGGTTGAGAGCTATCTTAATAAGAATTGCGGCTTTGCAGGAATCAGCGGCGTAGGCTCAGACTCCCGTGACGTTGAGCGTGCTATGAACGAGGGAGATGAAAGAGCGAAGCTTACTCTTGATATGCTCAGCTATCAGATAAAGAAATATATAGGCTCGTACAGTGCCGCAATGGGCGGTCTTGACGCCATTGTATTTACCGCAGGTATAGGTGAGCATACTCCCTACATACGTGAGCGTGCACTCGAGGGGCTTGAATTTCTCGGAGTAAAGCTTGATAAGGAGCGTAACACGTTCGGACATTCCTCCACGCCGAGAAAGCTCTCGGCGGATGATTCAAGAGTTCAGGTTTATATGATACCTACCAACAAGTCGGATCGTAGCCATGTCGTTCTGTGAGCCAAGGAGTTGTGTGTGAATGTTGTCTTCCTAAGACCGCTT
>JAZOQA010000067.1:0-37845 GCA_045655765.1 Eubacteriales bacterium
GTAAGTTCAAAAAGGCGGTCACGGACTCCGACGCTGAGGTAAGATATTCCGAGGACAAGCCCGGTGTTTCCAACCTTATGACAATTTACAGAGCCTTTACAGGAAAGAGCCTTGAACAAATCGAGGCTGAATTTGCGGGCATGGGCTACGGTGACTTCAAGCTTGCTGTCGGCGAGGCCTGTGCCGACGGGCTTGCACCCGTAAGAGATGAGTTTGCCCGTCTTATTGCTGACAAGGCATACCTTGAATCGGTTATGAAGAACGGTGCCGACGAGGCAGGCTACTATGCACGCCGCATAATGTCAAAGGTCAGGAGAAAAATCGGATTTGTAAATTAAAGTTTACAAAATCTCGGCTTCCTATGCCAAAGCCAAACGAACCTCCAACACTGTTTTGAGGCAAAATTTAACACGCCCCCGCACTAAAGCTGTGCGAGGGCGTTTTTTGCAGCAAAAGCTGCCTATATAAAAGGACGGGCTTTTTTGTTTATATAAAGAGGACAGAGAATCAAGAAATTCTCTGTCCTTTAGAGTATACCCCCGTTTTTTTGCCGAGAGCCTTCTCTTTTAATTATTTTGCTGTGATATATCCCTCTCTGTAAAGAAGCTCCGCAATAAGCACAGCTCCGCCTGCCGCACCTCTTAAGGTGTTGTGCGAAAGACCTACGAACTTGTAGTCGTAAACGCTGTCCTCACGAAGTCTTCCAACGGAAACGCCCATACCGCCGTAGAGGTCACGGTCAAGACCTGTCTGAGGTCTGTTTTCCTCCTCGAAATAGGTGATGAACTGCTCGGGTGCATTCGGTAAGCCGAGGGTCTGCGGCTTGCCCTTATATTCTCTCCAATCCGCAAGGATTTGCTCCTTTGTGGGCTTGTTTTCAAACTTAACGAATACTGCCGCCATATGTCCGTCCGTAACGGGAACACGCAGGCACTGCGTTGTGATTACGGGAGAGGCTGCGGGAACGATTTCCCCGTTTTCCACCTTGCCCCAGACACGCAGAGGCTCCTTTTCGCTTTTTTCCTCCTCGCCGCCGATAAAGGGGATGAGGTTGTCAACCATTTCGGGCCACTCATTAAAGGTTTTACCCGCTCCGCTTATCGCCTGATAGGTTGTTGCAACAACCTCCTTGATTCCGTACTTTCTGAGTGCGGAAAGGGCGGGAACGTACGACTGAATTGAGCAGTTTGGCTTTACTGCTATAAAGCCTCTTTTTGTGCCGAGTCTCTTTCTTTGTGCCTCGATTACCTCAAGATGTGCGTCGTTGATTTCGGGAATAACCATAGGAACGTCGGGGGTCCATCTGTTTGCGGAGTTGTTGGAAACAACGGGGATTTCTGCCTTTGCATAACGCTCCTCAAGCTCCTTTGTCTCTGCCTTTGACATATTTACCGCACAGAACACGAAATCTACAAGCTCTCCGACTCCCTTTACGTCGTCGGATGAAATAACCTGCATATCCATAATCCTCCGGGGGCAGGAGGTCTTCATCTTCCATCTGCCCTCAACAGCCTCCGAATACTTCTTGCCTGCAGAGCGAGGTCCTGCGACAAGAGCCGTGATTTCAAAATAAGGGTGCTCGTTCAAAAGCATAATAAATCTTTGACCGACCATACCTGTGGCGCCTATAATGCCTACCTTAACCTTTTGCATTTTCTTTTCCTCCGTTTAGTGTGTATTTTTATTATATTATAAATTTTTATTTAAGATACTTTTTAAGAAATCTCTCGCCGCAGCCGTATTTCTCGTACACGTAGTCGATGTCCTTGTCGCCTCTGCCCGAGAGGGAGACGAGAATTGAGCCGGACTTATGCTCCTTTGCGTATCTTATCGCATATGCAAGAGCGTGTGCGCTTTCTATGGCGGGAATAATACCCTCGAAGTGTGAAAGCAGGAAGAACGCCTCCATAGCCTCCTCGTCGCTTACAGCCCTATAATGAACACGTCCGAGGTCACGAAGAAGTGCGTGCTCCGGTCCGACACCGGGGTAGTCAAGACCCGATGCAATGGAATAAACCGGGAGCGGCTCACCCTTTTCGTCCTGAAGCAGATAGCTTTCAAAGCCGTGGAGCCTGCCCTTGGTTCCGTACTTCATAGTTGCGGCGTGGTCGCCGACAGACGAGCCTCGTCCGAGCGGCTCTATGCCGTATATTTCAACAGGGTCTGCGAGGAACGGGGTGAAAAGTCCGAGCGAGTTCGAGCCGCCGCCGACGCAAGCACAAATAGCGTCGGGCATTATGCCCGTCATCTCGAGGAACTGCTCCCTTGCCTCAATTCCTATAATCGACTGAAAATCTCTTACAACCTTGGGGAACGGGTGAGGCCCGAGGGCAGAGCCTATACAGTATATCGCCGTCTTGTATTCCTTGAGATATGCGTCAAACGCCGCATCAACCGCCTCCTTGAGCGTCTTTAAGCCGTGGGTGACAGGAATGACGTTTGCTCCGAGCATTTTCATTCTTACGACGTTGGGGTGCTGCTTTTCTATATCAACCTCACCCATATAAACGTCGCACTCCATACCGAAATATGCCGCCGCAGTTGCGATGGCAACGCCGTGCTGACCTGCACCCGTCTCGGCAATGAGCTTCTTTTTGCCCATATATTTCGCCAAAAGTCCCTCTCCCATACAGTGGTTGAGCTTGTGTGCGCCCGTGTGGTTTAAATCCTCGCGCTTCAAATAAATCTGACAGCTGCCGAAAAGAGAGGAAAGCCTCTCGCAGTGATACACGGGGGTGGGTCTGCCCTGAAATTCCTTTCTGATTCTGCGAAGCTCGCTTATGAATTTCGCAGAGTGGCAAATTGCCTCGTAGGCGTCGTCCGCCTCCTTAAAGACACGCTCAAGCTCGGGCGGCAAAAACGCTCCGCCGTACTCTCCGAAAAAGCCGTCCTTTGAGGGATACTCCTTTAAGTAGTTGTCAAAGTCCTTGTACTTGTTCATTTGTTTTCCTTTCTTTTGAGGGGCTTAAAATTACCTGTGTCGGGACCGCTTTTTCTTTAAAACAAAAAGCCCGAACATAGACAAAGAAAAAATCTATGCTCGGGGCGAAAAATCACTCGCGGTGCCACCCGAATTCAAGGCCGAACCTCCTCAGTGTACGTACCATACACCTGCGATATAACGGTCGCCCCCGTCGATGCATACACAGCCCGCCATTTAAAAACGAGTCTTCTGCCCGCCCTCGAAAGTCCATTCACCGTACCGTCCGTACCGCAATCCCAGCAAAATGCGGCTCTCTGAAACGGAAAAAATACGTCTACTTACTCTTTCTCCACGGTTTATGCATAAATTATACTACGGAGGTGGGGGAGTTGTCAAGAGGTTTTTTAATTTTTTATATTATTTATAAATGCAAAAAGGGAAATCCGATTTTATAAGCGGCAGATTTATAAACGCAAAAGGAAATTCGATTTCATAAGCCGCATATTTATAAACACAAAAGAAGAAATCGGATTTTATAAGCCGCATATTTATAAATACAAAATAAGAAATCGGATTTTATAAGCCGCAGCATCACCGCCTGATGCTGCATCGCAATGCGAAGCCGACATCACTCGCCCATAAGGGCAAGCACGGCTCGCCGAAGCTGAGACAAAGAGCTTGCCGTTACTGCTGATTGTTCTCGAAGTCGTCCTTTTTTGTACGCAAAAGCAGCTTTTTCATAGAGCTTTTGTTCCACGGCTTCAGGGGGCGGAGATAGCCGCCCTTTGTGAGCGTCCTATTCTTTGCCACGGCAAAAACAAAGAGAGCAATTCCCAGGGCAAAGCCCCAAATTTTGAGCCACCACGTAAGGAAAAGTATTGCCATACGCATAAATTTAAAGGCGTAGCCAAGCTCGTGGTTCTGCTGTGCGAAGTTTGCAATAGCTACAAAAGCCATATAAAGTATTACGTCGGGACAAAGCCACCCCACCCCTACGGCAAAGTCACCGAGAATCAAAGCACCGACAATCGAAAGGGAGTTCGATAGGGTGTTCGGCGTGTTCATCGAAGCAATTTTCAAGCCGTCGATTGCAAATTCCACTAAAAAGAGCTGTAATATTATCGGCAAGGCCCCCGGCGAGTCGGGGATTAAAAACCTCAAAGCCTCGGGTGCCTTGTCGGCATATTCGAGATACAAATACCAAAGCGGTGTGATTATCACGGAAATAAGCAGTATAGACACACGTATAAGCCTAAGATAAGTTCCCGTTAAGGGGGGAAAATAGAAGTCGTCCGCCTGCTCAAGATATTCAAAAATCGACGTGGGAAGTATCATTACCTGGGGGGACGTGTCGCAAATTACAAGCACACTCCCCTCAAGCAGCTGGGCTGCGGCGGTGTCTGGACGCTCCGTTGTCCTGATTTTCGGAAAGGGGTTGAGCCAGCCCCGCCTTATAAGCGACTCGGACAGGCTTTGAAAGCCGAGGGTCAGGGATTTTGGCTTCGCCCTTTGAATTTTCTCCCTCACGTCACCTATAAGTCTTTCGTCCGCAATTCCCTTCATATAACATATAATAACGTCGGTCTTTGACGCTCCGCCGATGTTTTTATGCTCCATTGTAAGGCGGGTGTCACGGATTCTGCGTCTTATCAGAGCGGTGTTGACAACGAGCGTTTCAACAAAGCCGTCGTGCGAGCCTTGCATTACTCGGTCACTGTCCGGCTCCTCCGTTCCTCGTGCGGGGTAGGTTCTTGCGTCAACGATTATTGCATCAGCCCCAAACGGCTCTGCGAGAATGGCCGTCTGTCCTGACATAACCTTGGCACAAATACGGTCAAGGTCCGAGTCCCTCTCCACCTCGACGTAAGGAAGCGACATCTCCGCATCCTGTGCATTCGGAAGCTCGTTTTTGCCAAGGAGAGTTTGCATAATTCTTTGCATCTCGCTGTCCTTTACAAAGCCGTCTATATAGAAAAAGCAAAGCTCCTTGCCCCCTGCCCTCAGCTTTCGCTTTATGATGTCGAAGCTCTCGTCCGCCCGAAGTCTTTCGGAAAGCTCGGCGACGTTTACAACATAGTCCTCACACAACCTTTGCATATCTTTTTTAGCTTTTCTCCCATCATTCATTTTTGGATATTTTGCCACAAAAAAGTTAAAATATACCTAACGCCTACAGTGAGCTTGCGGACAGATTCCAAAAACTTGTTGACAAGTCAACATTTTTGTGTTATACTAAAGCAGTAGGAGTGAAAATATGACACTTTTGCAAAAAAACGGAAAGGAACAGATGACTTTTGACAGAGCCAACGAGATTTGAGAAGCTTGCTCTGCTCATCGACGGTATTCATAAGAGCATAAACAAGATGAAAATCGAAGCCGCCCCCCACCTCGGAGTGAAGGCGGTGCACGTTTTTTGGGTATATGAGCTTATGATTCACAACGAGGGCTTGACCGCAACGGAGCTTGCCGCAAAGAGTATGATTGACCGCTCACTGGTATCTCGTGAAATTGAGATTTTAAAAAGAGGCGGATACGTCGAATCGGAGTCGGCGGGAGCAAAGCGTAATTACAATTCACGCATTATCCTCACTGAAAAAGGAAAAGTGCTTGCAAACAAAATAGTCGGCTATGCCAAATACGTCCAGGACACCGTAGACGAGGGGATTTCCGAGGAGGAGCTTGCCTTGTTCTACAAAACGCTTTCCAAGCTTTGCGACAACTTTACAAGGCTGTCTGCTGATTTTTCGACTAAATTCAAAGGAGATTAAAAATGAAAATTAAGATTCTTCACGAGCGTCACGAGTATGAAAACATCCGTGAGGTTGTAGAGAGCGTGGCGGAGCTTTACGGCGAAAAGAACGGATATTCCTACCGTGTAAAGCCCTCCGACACAGAAAAGGTTTATAAGAGCTATATCAATCTGCGTGACGACGTACGCGCACTTTCCACAAAGATTATAAACGAGGGTCTTGCGGGCAAGCACATCGCACTTATAGGCAAGCTCACCTACGAATGGATTGTGGTATATTATTCGGTGCTTTCCACAGGCTCGGTGCTTGTTCCCCTTGACAAGGATTGGGGTGCAGAGGAGCTTTCGGACACCGTTAAAAAAGCAGACGTCGCTATGATTTTCGCTGACGCTGAAATAGCACAAAAGTGCCGTGAGGTTGCATCCGTCGCAGAGCTTTCGGAGCCTGTGATTTTGGGCGGCGACAGCTTTAGCGAGTGGCTCGCCTCGGGAGGTGAGCTGTTTGATGGCGGCGACAGAAGATACTTTGAAACTAAAATAGACAGAGAAGTGCTTGCTCTGCTCGTATTTACCTCAGGCACAACGGGCAAGGGCAAGGGCGTTATGCTCTCGCAGAAGAACATTCTTTCCGATATTGCGGACGTGCTTCCCTTTATCGATTTCACGGACAAGTCCGTTGCGGTTCTTCCGCCTCACCACACCTATGGCTCGAGCGTTACCATTCTCGGTCAGACCATTATAGGCTGTGAAATTTACATTTCCTCGGGCATAAGATACGTCGCAAAGGAGTTGAAGCTGGAGAAGCCCGGTCACCTTGTTGTCGTTCCTCTTTATCTTGAAACGTTCTACCGTAAAATTATGGAGGGCATCAAGAAAAAGGGCAAGGAAAAGACCGTTCGCCGTATGATGAAGCTTTGTAATTTCTTCCACCTTGGCAAGGGTATAAGAAAAAAGCTCTTCGGTGCAATTCTTGAAAACTTCGGCGGAGAGGTGAAGATGATTATCTCGGGCGGTGCTCCCATATCTCCCGACATTATGGAATTCTTCTCGAACCTCGGCATTGACGTCCTCAACGGCTACGGCATCACCGAGTGCGCACCCATTATAGCAGTAAACCACAACCGCTTCATCACCCCCGGCTCCGTAGGTCCTGTGCTTCCTATAGACGACGTTCAGATTGTTGACCCCAACGAGGACGGAGAGGGCGAGATTATAGTCAAGGGCGACAACGTAATGCTGGGCTACTATAAGGACGAGGAGGCAACGGCGGACGCATTCACCGACGACGGCTACTTCAAAACAGGCGACTACGGCAAGCTCGTCGGCAAGCACAACGTCCTCTTCATCACGGGAAGAAAGAAGAATCTCATCATTCTTTCAAACGGCAAGAACGTATATCCCGAGGAGATTGAAAGCGAGCTTATCGCAATCCCCGGCGTTATAGAAACGATAGTCTACGAGGGACAGAGCAAGCGTGGACTTATGCACAACGCTATCGTTGCTGAAATCTATCCCGACAAGGACTACATTGCCAACAACGGCATTGAGGATATAAGAAAGCATATCCAGGGCTACGTAGATGCATATAACCGCACCGCTGTCCCCTATAAGAAGATTGCAATTCTCAAAATCAGAGACGAGGAGTTCCCGAAGAACACGCTTCGCAAGATTCAGAGATTCAAGCTCGATATGACTATTGATTAAAGAAAACGAAAAAAGCAGCTGTGATTTTCACAGCTGCTTTTATTATTATTAAAGATTATGCACCCGCATAGGTTGCGGTGAGATATACGTTTTCGTTCGGAACGGTAAAGGTGTATTCCGTCGAGGTGCTGACAATCTCGCCGTCCGAGTTAGTCCAGCCGGCAAATGCTGCACCGTCCTTTGTAGCCTCGGCGGTAACTGTCACCTCCGCACCCTCAAGGTAGAGTCCGTAGCCCGCACGGTCGGAAAGCGTGCCGTCAGTCAGATAAACGAGCTGATACTGTGCGGTTGCAAGCCTGTCGGTATCATAGCCGAAGTATTCCTGTGCCGCAGCACCGTATTTAAGCATAGCGTTAAGAAGCTCTTTAAACTCCTCATCGGTAGAGGGAGTTCCCATACCCGTATATCCAAGCTTATTGTATGCGTACTGAAGCACGCTGTACTTCGACATTTTGCTGTACGTGTATTCATCTCCGTCCTTAACGTATGCGACGGTGTAAATGTCACGTGACATCTCCTTTGCGGAAACACCCGCATAGTCGTAAACGTAGCAAAGGCCGCTTCCGAAATTTACAGTCGAGGTAGATTCGGTTATTTTTGTAGGCTTGCCAACTCCTACGGTGTAAGAGCTTTGCGGTTCGTCCCAGACAAGTATGCCGCACTCCGCACCGTCAGGCACGTTTTCAAACTTAACAGCATAGCTGATATATACCGAGTCCTTGAACGCAAGGTTGTATTTTTCAATAGAGCAAGACGTCTCACCCTCACCGAAAGCAACGAAGCCAAAGGTCGTCAATGCAACGGCTACAATAAGAACCGTCAAAATAATCTTTACGTGCTTTTTCATAAATTATACCCTCTTTCATCTGCGCTATTCTGTGCAGCGTCATCCCACTCGCCCAATTCGCCGCTTGTTAATATTAAATCGGCAACATCAACAACGATCAGACTCGGGGGCTGATACTCTTTAGCTTCCTGTTTCATCTTTTGCACCTCTTAAGTTAAAAAATCTATTGTTTTAATTTTAGCATTAAATGTAAAAAAAGTCAATACAAAAATAAAATTTATTCATTTTAAAAAGCCTGCTTCTTCTCGCTATTGCCTGAGGATGTGCGGCTTCCTATTCTTCTCGGTCTTTCGCCTTGGAAGACGGTGTCTATCTTTGCTCCCGTCTTAAAGGCTTGCAGAACCGAAGACACCTCACGCGCATTCTCTTTCGTGAAGATGAAATGCTCACCGAGAGAAAATCTTAAAACGTCGTCAAGGCGATCCGCCATATAGGTGATTTCGGAATTTAGAACGAGGTTTCTATGCTCAAACTCACGCACAAGAGGAAATTTCTTCCCCCGTCTGTCGGTCAGGGCGGCGTTTTCGCAGGCCTTGCAGGAAAAATTCTCCTTTATAAAGCACCTCTCGGTAATCATAAGCGGAATTCGTCCGTAGACCGTCACAGTGCCGAATACGTCCCTTGCCTTTGGCAAATCAAGCTCTGCGGAGAGTATGACGTCGTTTACTCCAAGCTCCGTCAAGACTTCTCTTGTATATGAGCTTGTCACGTTCATACGTATATCGGCAATGGGTATAAGCCCCGCCTCCTTTGCGAGCGGAACGTGCGAAAGGTTGCCGACAAGGGCATATTTTACGCCCTCACCGAGCGAAAGCAGACGTTCTTTTGCTCTTTTCATCTCCGAATTTTTTAACACGGGTGGTAGGTAAACGCCGTTTGCCACCTCGAAAACAGCTCTGTCCGAAAAAAGGGGTGCGAACAAAACGTCGAAATGCCTTCTCACAGCCCCATCACACTCAAGCAGCACCTGCGGGTTCAAAAACAGCGCCGTACGAAGCTGTTTTTTTCGGATTTTAGGCGGCGGAGTTATTTCGCACTCCTCGCACTGACGCTCCTCTCCCATACAAAAACGCTCTGCCCCCTTGCGTCGAAGTGCGTTTATTGCCCCAATCGGAAGATTTGCTCCGTCGTCAAGCACAAGTGTGATGTCCGACTCGTCCAGTGCTAAAAACGTATTTCCCATTTTTGCAAGCCTTGCCTTAATCGAAGCCTCATCAAGAGGCACGCTCCTCGCTTGTTCTACCACCTCACCTGTGACAGTGGCTGAGTGCTTTCCGTCTGTAAGCGTCAAATCACACGCCTGACCGATTTTAAAGTGAGCGACAGCACTGACTTTTCTTTTTTGAGGCTCGAACACCCTGCCCGACACCTGGCGTGTCTCGCTCTTTGCCTCCTCTGAGCGTACTCCCGTCATTGACGTGAGCCTGCCCGTAAAATACCCGTCCGTAAACCCACGGGAAAAGATGCGTGAAAGCTCGGAAATCTCACACGGGGTTGCACTTCTCCCCTCATCGAGAAGTCGCCTATATATAGAAGTAACTCCGAATACGTAGTCTGCCGACTTCATACGCCCTTCGATTTTAAGAGATGCGGTTCCTGATTTTATAAGCTCGGGAATGTGCTCTGCCAAAGAGAGGTCGGAAAGAGAAAGCAAAGCCCTCTGCCCGTTGTAGGGCAGACGGCACGGCTGGGCACACTCGCCTCTATTACCGCTTCTTCCTCCGACAAGCGAGGAAAAAAGGCACTGTCCCGAATGGCATACGCAAAGTGCACCGTGGAGGAAGACCTCCGTCTCTGCCACGCACTCCTTGCTAATCTCACATATATCCTCAAGCGAAAGCTCCCTTGCAAGAACAACCCTCGTACAGCCGAGCTGCGCTGCCATATTCGCACCCTCCGTGTTATGCACGGACATCTGTGTCGATGCGTGGATTTCAAGGCTTGGGGCTGCCCTTTTGATGATTTCAACAGCTCCGAGGTCAGCCACTATAACCGCATCAACTCCTATTTTATAAAGATACTTTACGAAAGCGGCAAGCTCCTCTGCCTCCTTATCGTATACAAGCGTATTTACTGTGACGTAAAGACGCACGCCGTGAAGGTGACAGTACGACGCCGCCAAGGCAAGCTGTGCATCGTCAAAATTCTTTGCAAAGGCACGTGCACCAAAGCGCTTGCCTCCAACGTAAATTGCATCTGCACCCGCAAGTGCTGCCGCATAAAGAGCCTGCATATCCCCGGCAGGGGCTAAAAGCTCGGGCAATGCTGTATTTCTTCTCACTTTTTCTCCTTTTTTCATTCAAGAAGCCGCCTTTCCTCTAAAAAAAGAGAAGCGTCACACTCTTTTTTTCTGTGTGGCGGTTGGTTCGCATATTTTTTTATTTTATTTTATCACAAACAAACAATTTTTTCAAGTTTTTATAAAAAATAGAGGAAAAGAGAGCAAAAAAACCGTTGAATATATAAAAAACGGACATAAAAGCACAAAAATAATAAGAGCAAGAATAGATGGCTTTGTTCCTTTTACTCTTGCTCTTTTTGATTTTTGAAAGTGTTTCAGGCAATACGCTTGATTTTCGCAACAACGACCGTCATATCGTCCTTGAATTTAGAGTGCTTAGTCGCACAGGACAGTATGAAATCGGCATACTCACCAACGGTGGATTTAGGTGTACGTGATAAAATGTCAAGAAGCCAAGCTGCGTCTTCGGTGCATTGACTTACTCCGTCGGAGAGCATTATTACGTAATCCCCGTCATCGACGGTGGCACGGATACGCTCGGAATCCACCTCTTTCATCAAGCCTATCGGTGCTGTTTCGGAGCGGATGCGGAAAATCGAATCCTTCCTTTTTATATAAGAGGGGGCTGCTCCGCTCTTCAAAAACGTCGCCTCACCATTCAAAAGGTCAAAGCCGAAAAGGTCAACGGTTGCAGAGCATTCCGTTCCCCTGCCCTTTATGATATGGCTGAGGACACCCAGCACCGTGGCATCAGGCTCAAGGGCCGTAAGAATTTGGGAAAGATAAGAGCCGACGAACATAGACGTATCTCTTGCCGTCTTGCCCGTTCCCATTCCGTCGGAGAGGAGTGCGTAAAATCTTCCGTCCTCTACCTCAAAAATGCGCACCGTGTCACCCGACACCTCATCATCTCTACCGCCGAGAGAGGCCGAGGCACATTCAACCGTGTACAAGGGTGCAGCGTCAGCTTCAAGCAAAACGCACTTTCCGCTTCTGAAATACTCGGGCGTGCTGAGCCTTGCTCCAAGGGATTTTTCAATCTTTTTTTGGAATTCGGGCGAGGTGATTTTGGTTCCGTCCTCGTCCTCTCCCGCCGCAATTACGTGATATTTTCTCTCTCCGAAGACACGTATCACGCACTCCTCAGGACCGTCGTCCCTTGCTATAGGCAAAAGCACCTCGGTTTTGGAATTGTTTACTGCACACTCACGCTCATCTCTTTGCTCCGCCGCACTCATAAGACGTGAAATCATATCAAGCTCCACCGATGCTCTGCCCGAGCCAAATGCGTGAAAGCGTTCTGCCGCCGCCCGTGCCGCCTGCTCGTTTATAACCTCGAACATTCTGTTCGACATATGGCAATACGAGGGTGTGCTTTCAAAGTCCTTTACAGACACTCGCTCGCCCCGTGCAAGCTTTTTTGCTATTGAATCAACAAGCTCGCTGTAAGGAGCCTCTGTGCTTGTTCTGCAAGAGCGATAGCCCGGGCAGGTTCTGCAATACGATAAAACGGCGTCTGTCACGATTATGCGAAAATCCTCCTCGCCAAGCTGAGATATTCCCTCGCAAAAATCCCTCACCGCACCCGAGACACCGCCAAAGGACTCACGAAGAGCCAAAAGCGACCCCTTATAAGACGACTTGTAAGACAGGGACATCGTTCCGACCATATCCTTTGCACACCGCTCGGCATCCCTTTGCTCCGTGCTCGTCTTTTCTATGGTTATTTTTTTGAGCATTGCCGCTCCTATAAGAGAGGAAATCAAATATTCAGGAAACACCGAAAGCAGGCTCATAAAGCCGCCGGAGTAAGCACTCCAAGAAACGAGAGCAACTCCTCCGCCTACAAGAGCATAGGAAATACCCGCTCCGAAAAGCATTCCCGAGGCAAGCCCCGCAAGCGCAAAGGCGACGGAATTCATCGCACTCACCCCAAGCACGGAGAAAAATCCGATTGCCGCCGCTCTTATTGCCCCGAACCGCTTTGCCCCGACGAGGGTGACAAGCCCCGAAAAGACGTAAGCGGCGGAAATTCCAAGTATGGAATACGGCTCAAGTGCAAACCCAACAAAAAACACAGCAAGAAGCGCCGAGCATTGAAAGAAAATGATGTTGTAACGGTCCTTTTCCCGTTTTGTATCAAGGGAAAACAGATTTTTCTTGCCAAAAATCAACGCCCTTGGTGTATATCCTCCAAGAAACAGTCCCGAGACGGCAAAAACCACCGTGGGCGGAACGAGCGTCATTGAAAGCCCGAAGAGTAAGGTTTCCCAGCCAAAGCCCGAGAGCAGAAATTCGTAGACCGAGGCGGTGAAGCCGCCGATAAGCGAGACTGCCATTCTCAAAATCAGACTCTCTCCGAACGTAGCTCTGCCCGAGCCGTCTGCACTTGAATCAGACCCCGAGGTCACAATACGTAAAAATACGACGATTACGCAAATTATCGCATACACAAACCCCGCACCGCCAAGCGTCAGCGAGCCTACCGTCGCTCCCAAAAGAGCCGTCCACACCCGCACAGGCAAAACAGCAACGAGTGCTATTGCCAGCGGATGAGAACCAAAGACGAGGTGTGCCCTTGCCAAAACGAGGGCAACAAGAAATATTGCCACATCTGCAAATACGGATTTCGGCGATTCCCGTCTTCGCTTTGTCGCCTCGGAAAATACGGCGGCGAGAGAGAGCCGCTTTTTTGTTTTTTTGTTTTCACTTACGTTGTCCATAGTTTGAAAATCCTTTCGCTTTTAACTTCCAACATTATTATATAACGCTGCGGACGTCATTTTTGTCGAAAGAGAACAATCGAAAGGAAGCGACATCGGACGAAAAAACAAAAAAGCGGCTCAAAGCGGTCGTTTTTTCGGCAAAGCCCTCGTCCAAGGCTGAAAATTGCGAAAAATCAGCACCAAAAGCGTGAATATTTTGAAATATCTGCAAAAATCCGAGGCAATCCCCCACTTTTTGAAAAAACAAACGAATAAAAGTCTTTAAAATGTAAAAAACACAAAAAATTCTACAATAGCTACCATTTTCACACGCTTTTTGTGTATAAGTGGGAAGCTTTACCCGTTTGTCTGTGCGTTTTAAGCTTTTATGCAGTGTTCGAGTGGGGGGTGGTCTCTTTTTTGTCTAAGCTTTATACTCTTTTCATAAAATGGGGGTTTATACCCGTATGTTCCACGGTTTTAGCTTGTTTTTCAGCTCAAAGTGGTGATTTATACCCATATTTTTGTAAGCTTTAGCGTTTTTACATAAAAAGCGGCCTTAACTGTTCGCCCTCAAGAGCAGCAGCAAGTGCGTCAGGGAGCATAGAATATTCCGCTACAAGAGAGTGCGGCTTCTTTGTCGGGTCGTCCTGACGCATCGGAAGAAAGTACACAGCCTTATGCTCAAGCATACGAGCAATAGACGGTAGATTTCGGGACATTGCATCGTTGCTGGAAAGAGCAATTAAAGTTACACGGTCCGCACGCAGATGTGCCTTTGCCGCCATACTGACTGCTCCGTCTGAAATCCCAAGAGAGATTTTTGCAAGCGTATTTCCCGTACAGGGCGCTATAACAAGAGCGTCAAGCGGCTCAGCAGGACCGAACGGCTCAGCGTCCTCTACGCTTGAAATAATGTCCCTGCCCGCCACCTCTTTTACTCTGCGTCTGAAGTCCTCCGCTCTTGTAAAGCGTGAGTCGGTGGAATACGCACGCTCGCTCATTATAGGATATATTGCCGCTCCCTCATCACGAAGAGACTGCATTCCGACAAGCGAGCGTTCCAACGTACAAAACGAGGCGCACATAGCGTAGCCTATTTTTAAATTTTCAAATCTTCTTGTAAACATATATTTACATTAAGCCTCCCTCGTTACAGACTTGATAATGGCATCTGCGTAGAGCTTGCCGCTGCTTTTTGGAAGCATTTTTGCCGGCAATGACGGCAGGCGTGTTAAATTTTGCACGAAAGGAAAGTTCTCTCCCGGTGCAAGCTCCAGGACGGGACATCTGAGGGTTATGCACTGTCCTTTTGTAAAAAGCCTGGCGGGAGCTGTGTTGACAAGCAAATCAAGCCCCGAAAAATCCGCCTCCGCAACGAGCTGAGATTTAGCTCCAAGGGACAGAAGCCCCATACGTGTGGTGTCCGAGCGAGTATACACAGTTACGTCCGAGCCTAAAAACAAAAGCAGCTCAAGCAGAACACGCCCTATTCTTCCATAGCCGACAACTCCTATTTTCATATCCGAAACTGCCCGCCCCTCGGTGTTCATTATATACGAAAGCGTACATTCGGCAGTAAGTCTTGAATTCTCGCAAAGAAAATCCTCGTCTGACGAGACGTCTATTATCTCCCCTCCACGCTCGGCGACCGATGCAGCAAACGTAGCAGGGGCGGCGTATGCAACGACAAGAGTACCGGGGTGAGTGCGTGCCGCAATCTCGGAAAGTGTGATGTCCGTTCCGTTTACAACCACGCCGTCACGGCTTGAGGGTACGGGCAAAAGAATCACACCGGAAAAGCGCGCAAGCTTGCCGCTTTTGTCAAGAAAATCTCTGCACGCCCCCACCCTTGCATCGCCCCCAATAATATCAAAGGTCATAAAATATCAAAGCTCCAATCCGTCGCATTTTGCGACATTTTTGGTTTTGGCGTGCAAAAGAGACGCCATAGTTTACAACCAAATTTCGTTGCAGTTAATGGGACGTCCTTAATTTCACGCACGCCTACATTAATATTGTATGCATTTCCGGTTCTTTTGCTGCTTTGGCATTGCAGCAGGCTTGACAAGGAAAAGAACAAGTGATATAATTAAAAAAATGATTTTTCAAAGGAGGAACCCTTACATTATATGAAAAAGAACTTAATCATATTTTTCGCAGCCCTTGTCCTCATTTTTGCGGTGGTGCTTTTAGCACTGGGCGTTCGCAGCTGTGTTACAGAAAACGGCTTGCTTGATATAGACGACGGAAAATACGACGACTCCTCCGCTATGGAATGGGAAACAACGTAAAGCAATCCAAAAAAATCAAGCCTCTATATTAAAAAGTCACAGCAGTGCCAATGCCTGCGGTTCCCGATTTGCGGAATCGTTTGCGTCCCCGCAGCCTCGGATACAGAGAGAGAGAGGCAGTCCTGCGCTGTATCACACGGTAAAACGGCAGAAAACACGGCACGGGGCAGGTCTTTGCGTAAAATCAGGAAAATTTATCACTCAAATGTCAACTAATGTTTACATAGCAAAAAAAGAGCAACAAAGACTACGGCAACCGCATACGCTGTTTTTTGTATGCGAATGTGTAAAACAGAAGGTCTTTTACAATCTTAAGGCGCTGAACGACAATCTAATAGAAAACCATCTTTTTCGTTTGCGGGAGCGGTGGAAAATCTTTTTTGGATTTTTTGGTATTTTATTGGTATTTTTTCATTTCCTCTTGACATTCGCACGCACCTGTGTTATAATATTAAAAAATAAAATCTTTAATTCGGTACAGAGATGCCGACAAGGTTTTCCAAAAGAGTGTTCGCACCCTTGCTTGCAGGGGGGCGGTATTTTGCGGAATCTTGCAGGGTGCAGGGTTCTTTTTTTTGAAAAATTTTGCCCTGTTTTCTCTTTCCGACGAGCCTTTTTCGGCACTCTATACTATAAATTTTAGGAAGGAAACGAAGTACGATGAAGCTTATTTTCAAGGACGCTTTTGTATATGACAGCGGCGAGATGAAGAAGCAGGATATGCTTTTTGACGGCACCGCTCTTTCGGCTTTTGATTTTGATTCGTCCATTGACGCTTCTGCCCATATTTTTTACAATACCGTTATTCTTCCCGGTTTCTGTGATGTTCACGTACATTTCAGAGAGCCGGGTTTTTCTTATAAGGAGACTATGGAGTCAGGTGTCAGAGCGGCGGCGGCAGGCGGCTACACGGCGGTATGTACTATGCCCAACCTCTTGCCCGCACCCGACTCAAGGGAGCATCTTGACGTGCAGCTTGCGGCAATCAGGCGAGCAGGCAGAATCAACGTAATTCCCTACGGCACAATAACAAGGTGCCAGGCGGGCATTGAGCTTTCCGATATGGAGAGTATGGCGGCTGACGTTGCGGGCTTTTCCGACGACGGCCGAGGTGTGCAAAGCTCGGAGCTTATGGAAGCAGCAATGCTTGAAGCAAAGCGGCTCGGCCGTCCGATTGTCGCACACTGCGAGGACAACTCCCTCTTAAACGGCGGCTACATTCATGACGGCGAATACGCAAAGGCTCACGGACACCGAGGAATATGCTCAGAGAGCGAGTGGGGACCCATTGCAAGGGATATAGAGCTTGTCAAAAGGACGGGCTGCTCCTACCACGTATGCCACGTCTCAACAAAGGAGAGTGTCGAGCTTATCAGGCGCGCCAAGGCGGAGGGCGTAGATATAACGTGCGAAACGGGTCCGCACTACCTCACCCTCGACGACTCGTGCCTGAAAGAGGACGGACGCTTCAAGATGAATCCTCCCCTCAGGGCAAGGGAGGACAGAGAGGCTCTTGTGGCAGGACTGCTCGACGGCACGGTGGATATGATTGCGACAGACCACGCACCGCATTCAAGTGAGGAAAAATCCCGTGGACTTGAAAAGAGTATGATGGGAGTTGTGGGGCTTGAAACCGCATTTCCCGTGCTTTACACAAGGCTTGTAAAAACGGGAGTAATTACCCTTCCCGCTCTTGTCGAGGCAATGTCGAAAAAGCCGAGAGAACGCTTTGGAATTGCGGGCGACTGCGGCTTTACGGTCTTCGACGTTTCCGAGGAATACGAGATTGACCCCGAAAAGTTCCTCTCCAAGGGCAGAAGCACGCCCTTTCTCGGACAGAGAGTTTTCGGCAGATGTCTTCTCACCGTCTGGGGCGGCAAGGCAGTTTATATAAATGAGAAATTAATAAAATAACATATACAAAACGGAGGAAAAAAGGAAATGAGCAAACGTAAGGATTTAAAGAGAATTATGATTATAGGCTCCGGCCCCATCATCATAGGACAGGCGGCGGAGTTCGACTATGCGGGAACGCAGGCGTGCCTCGCACTCAAGGAGGAGGGCTACGAGGTTATACTCGTCAACTCCAACCCCGCAACCATTATGACCGACACCACAATAGCGGACAAGGTGTATATGGAGCCTCTGACGCTCGAATATATCGCAAAAATCATAAGATACGAGCGTCCTGACGCAATAGTCCCCGGCATCGGCGGTCAGACGGGTCTTAATATGGCTATGCACCTTGAAAAGAAGGGTATTCTTAAAGAGAGCGGCGTGGAGCTGCTCGGCACCTCGTCGGAGAGCATTGAGCGTGCGGAGGACAGAGAGATGTTCAAGGCGCTTTGCGAGTCCATAGGCGAGCCTGTTATCCCCTCGGATATAGCAAACACCGTTGAGCAGGCTGTTGAGGTTACCGAGAGAATAGGCTACCCAGTTGTTCTTCGTCCCGCATTCACCCTCGGCGGCACGGGCGGCGGCTTTGCTTATAACCTTGAGGAGCTTCTTGTCCTTGCAAACGACGCGCTCACGGCTTCCCCCGTACATCAGGTGCTTGTAGAAAAGAGCGTAAAGGGCTTCAAGGAAATCGAGTTTGAGGTTATGCGCGACTCCAAAGACAACGCCATTACAATCTGCGGTATGGAAAACATCGACCCCGTTGGCGTTCACACGGGTGACAGTATGGTTGTCGCACCTATTATGACCTTGAACGACCACGACCTCAAAATGCTCAACGACTCCGCTATCAAGCTCATCAAGGAGCTTAAAATCGAGGGCGGCTGCAACGTACAGTTTGCACTTAATCCGAATTCCTCCGAATACTATCTCATCGAGGTAAACCCGAGAGTTTCAAGAAGCTCCGCCCTCGCCTCCAAGGCGTCGGGCTACCCCATAGCACGTGTTACGGCAAAGATTGCCGTCGGTATGACCCTCGACGAAATCGAGGTCGCAGGCACAAAGGCTTCGTTCGAGCCGAGCCTCGACTATATCGTTGCAAAGTTCCCCCGCTTCCCGTTCGATAAGTTCACGTCCGTTCCGAACAAGCTCGGCACACAGATGAAGGCTACGGGCGAGTGTATGGGCATCGGCTCAAACCTTGAGGAGTGCGTGCTTAAATCCGTAAGGTCGCTTGAAATCGGCGTATGCCACCTCCATATGGCAAAGTTCGACACCAAAACGGACGCTGAGCTTCTCTCTTACCTTGAAGAGTTCCACGACGACAACGCATTTGTTATAACCGAGCTTCTCCGCCGGGGACACAGTGTCGAGGAAATTCACAGCATCACCAAAATTACTCCGTTCTTCCTTGAATCCTTTAAGAAAATTACGGATATGGAAAAGACCCTCTCGGAAAACAAAAAGGATAAGGAAATTCTCCTTGCCGCAAAGAAGATGGGCTTCTCCGACAAATATATCGCAAAGCTTTGGGGCATTAAGGAAATAGAGGTTGCCGATTACAGAAAATCGCTCGGCATCACCCCCGTATTCAAGATGGTTGACACCGCACACGTGGGTGCCTACATTCCCTATTTCTACTCCTCGTTCTCTGGCGATAACAAGTCCGTTCTCACGGACAGAAAGAAGGTTATCGTTCTCGGTGCAGGTCCTATCCGTATCGGTCAGGGCGTTGAGTTCGACTACTCCACCGTACACGCCGTCAACACTATTAGAAATTGCGGCTACGAGGCAATAATCATAAACAACAACCCCGAGACCGTTTCCACCGACTACACCTGCTCGGACAAGCTCTATTTCGAGCCTCTGACCACCGAGGACGTAATGAGCGTAATCGAGTTTGAAAAGCCTGTTGGCGTCATTGCCTCCCTCGGCGGACAGACCGCTATAAACCTCGCCGCACCTCTTGCAGAAAGAGGAGTAAAAATCATAGGCACGGACTGCGAGGCTATTGACAGAGCGGAAAACAGAGACGCCTTTGAGAAGATTCTTGAGGAGCTGGAGATTCCTCAGCCCAAGGGTCAGGCAGTCACCAAAATCGAGGACGGCGTCCAGGTCGCAAAGAGAGTCGGCTACCCCGTTCTTGTCCGCCCCTCGTTCGTTCTCGGCGGCAGAGCAATGCAGCTGGTCGGCAACGAGGATCAGCTTCGTCACTACCTCAGGACCGCAGTTGAAATCGACGAGGACAAGCCTGTGCTTGTAGACCACTACATTCAGGGCAAGGAGGTTGAGGTCGATGCAATCTGCGACGGTCAGGACGTCTTTGTTGCGGGAATTATGGAGCTTGTTGAGCGTACGGGAGTACACTCCGGCGACTCTATCAGCGTTTATCCCGCATTCTCGATTTCCAACGCAGTAAAGGGCAAGATTCTCTCCTACTCGAAGAAGCTCGGTCTCGGAATCGGCATTGTCGGTCTTTTCAACATTCAGTTTATCGTTGATTCAAACGACGACGTATATATCATCGAGGTCAACCCCCGCTCCTCAAGAACGGTTCCGTTCCTCTCCAAGTCCACGGGCTTCAGCCTTGCTGACATTGCGACCGAGGTCATACTCGGCAAGTCCTTAAAGGAGCTTGGCATCTTCACGCTCTATCCCGAGGAGAAAAAGAGATGGTACTGCAAGGTTCCCGTCTTCTCGTTCAAGAAAATCAACGGCATTGACGCATATCTCTCCCCTGAGATGAAGTCCACAGGTGAGGCAATAGGCTACGACGACGACCTCAACCGTGCGTTCTACAAGGCACTTCAGGCTTCCGGTATGACGGTGCAAAACTACGGCACAGTTCTTGTCACCATTGCCGATTCGGACAAGCCCGAGGCACTTCCGCTCATCAAACGCTTCTATAACCTCGGCTTCAACATCGAGGCAACTGCCGGCACGGCAAAATTCCTTAAGGAAAACGGCATCAGAACAAGAGTTAAGCAGAAGATTGGCGAGGGCTCGAGTGATATTCCCGAGTCGATAAGAGCGGGACATATCGCATACGTCATCAACACAAGCGACGTCGGCTCCTCCGACCATCAGAAGGACGGCTACGAGATAAGAAAGCTCGCTGTTGAGACAAACACGACTATGTTCACCTCCCTTGACACGGTTAAGGTTCTGCTCGACGTGCTTGAGGACATCACGATCACCGTTTCCACAATCGATTCCTAAAATCCGTATTTTTAAAATACGGCAAGATGGCAAAAGGAAAGGACAAAAGGACGATGAAGGACTCTGTTTTTAAGGTTCTTACAAACAAAAAAATAGCTAAAAACACCTACGAAATGACCCTTTCGGGCGACACCTCGCACATCACAGCCCCGGGTCAGTTCGTAAATATAAAGCTTGACGGCTTCTATTTAAGAAGACCCATCTCCGTATGCAACGTCGAGGGCGACGTCTTGACGATAATCTACAAGGTCGTCGGACGTGGCACAGAAAAAATGGCGGAAATGACGGGCGGCGAGCAGCTGCTCACCCTCACGGGTCTTGGCAACGGCTACAACACCTTGATTTGCGGCGACTCTCCGCTTCTTATAGGCGGCGGAGCCGGCGTGCCTCCGATGTACCTCCTTGCAAGAAAGCTTGTGGCACTCGGACGTCACGTGACTGTTATCCTCGGCTTTGGCTCGGCGGACGAGGTCTTCTATGAGGACAAATTCAAGAGCCTCGGCTGCGAGGTCAAAGTTACTACGGCAGACGGCTCGTACGGTATAAAGGGCTTTGTCACCGATGCTCTCGAGGGTCTTTCTCCCACGCATTTTTACACCTGCGGCCCCGAGCCTATGCTAAAGGCGGTATATGACAAAACCGAGTGCGGCGGAAGCTTCTCCTTTGAGGAGAGAATGGGCTGCGGCTTCGGTGCTTGTATGGGCTGCTCCTGCGAGACTAAATACGGCTACAAGCGTATTTGCCGTGACGGCCCCGTTCTTGAAAAGGAGGAGATAATATGGTAAATACAAAGGTCAGCCTTTGCGGCATAGAGCTTGACAACCCCATAATTCCCGCAAGCGGAACGTTCGGCTTCGGCTACGAGTTTGCGGAGCTTTACGACATAAACATACTCGGCACGTTCTCGTTTAAGGGAACGACAAGGGAGCCGAGATTCGGCAACCCCACGCCCCGTATTGCGGAATGCACGGCAGGTATGATTAACGCTGTCGGACTTCAAAACCCGGGTGTGGAAAAGGTGATTTCAACAGAGCTTCCAAGGCTTGCCGGATGCTTTAACAAAAAGGTTATGGCAAACGTTTCGGGCTTCTCCGTCGAGGACTACGCATACACCTGTCAGAGGCTCGACTCCTGCGAGCAGGTGGGCTGGTTCGAGGTCAACGTCAGCTGCCCCAACGTACACGGCGGCGGTATGAGCTTCGGCACATCACCCGAGGCGGCAGCAGAGGTGACTCGTGCGGTCAAGGCGGTTACAACAAAGCCCGTATTCATCAAGCTCTCCCCCAACGTAACGGACATCGTCGCTATTGCGAAGGCGTGCGAGGAGGCGGGAGCGGACGGCATCAGCCTTATCAACACCCTACTCGGAATGAGAATAGACCTGAGGACAAGAAAGCCCGTTATAGCAAACAAGATGGGCGGATTTTCGGGCAGTGCGATATTCCCCGTGGCGGTGCGTATGGTATATCAGGTGGCACACGCAGTAAAAATTCCCGTTATAGGAATGGGCGGCGTTTCCTCTGCCGAGGACGTAATCGAAATGATGCTCGCAGGTGCAACTGCGGTCGAGGTCGGTGCGGCTAACCTCGTAAACCCCTACGCCAGCAAGGAGATAATCGAGAACCTGCCAAGAGTTATGGAAAAATACAAAATCAATTCTTTAAGTGAAATAATAGGAGGCGTAAAATAATGGGACGTGACGTAATTATCGCTTGCGACTTTGCAAGTGCGGAGGATACCTTTAAATTTCTTGACAAATTCGAGGGCAAGAAGCCCTTTGTAAAAATCGGTATGGAGCTTTACTATGCGGAGGGTCCGTCAATAGTAAAGGAGATAAAGAAAAGAGGACACAAGATATTCCTCGACCTCAAGCTCCACGACATTCCCAACACCGTAAAAAAGTCTATGGCTGTCCTCTCGAGGCTCGACGTAGATATGACCAACCTCCACGCAGCGGGCACCGTTGCAATGATGGAGGCAGCAGTTGAGGGCTTGACCAAGCCCGACGGCACCCGCCCCCTGCTCATTGCAGTAACCCAGCTCACCTCTACAAGTGAGGAGAGAATGAAGAGCGACCTGCTCATAAACGAGCCTATTGACAAGGTTGTAATGCACTATGCCTCCTGTGCAAAGACTGCGGGTCTTGACGGCATAGTTTGCTCACCCCTTGAGGCCGGCAAGGTACACGACACCTGCGGTGGGGATTTCATCACCGTCACCCCCGGCGTAAGGTTTGCAGACGGCGACGTCGGCGACCAGGTCAGAGTAATGACTCCCGCCGAGGCAAAGAGGATTGGCTCGGACTACATCGTCGTCGGCAGACCCATAACGGCGGCGGCAGACCCTGTCGCAGCTTATGAGAGATGCTGTGCCGAGTTTATAGGCTAAAATTTCACACGGGTACCCTGTAAAAAGACGAAAACATCGAAAGGAAGCATATAAAAATGGAAAGCTATAAGAGAGAATTTATACAGTTTCTTGAGGGCGCAGGAGTTCTCAAATTCGGAGATTTCACCGCAAAGAGCGGCAGAAAAATCCCCTATTTCATCAACGCAGGTATGATTAAGACGGGCAACGATATAGCAAAGCTCGGCGAATTTTACGCAAAGGCGTATACGGACAAGCTCGGCAAAAAGCAGGCTGTTCTTTACGGTCCTGCATACAAGGGCATTTCCCTCGCTGTTTCTGCGGCGGTGGCTCTTTCCAAGCAGGAGCTGAACGTTCCGTTCTTCTTCAACCGCAAGGAGATAAAGGACCACGGTGAGGGCGGCGTGTTCGTCGGCTACGTTCCCACAGCGGGAGAGGAAATCGTTATTATCGAGGACGTTATCACAGCGGGAACGGCTATCCGTGAGAGTATGGAGATTCTCTCGCACCTTGAGGGTACAAAGGTTCTTGCTACGTTCATTATGGTTGACCGCAAGGAAAAGGGTCAGAGCGACAAGGGAGCTATGGCGGAGATTGAGGAGCAGTTCGGCTTCCCCGTTTATTCCATTGTTGACGTTTACGACATCATCGAGTACCTCGAAGAGGACAAGGCAAACGCCGAAAACGTAGAGCGTATTAAGAAGTATCTTGAGGTTTACGGTGCAAAGGCGTAAGGCTGACACTCAAATTCCCGAAAGGAAGAATAAAGAGAGATGAGAAATCTTATAGACATTCTCGACTTTTCAAAGGAAGAAATAGACGAGCTTGTAAAAACCGCAAACGATATAATAGCAAATCCCGAGCTTTATCAAGACAGCTGCCGAGGCAAAATTCTTGGCACTCTCTTCTTTGAGCCGTCAACGAGGACACGCCTGAGCTTTACGTCGGCTATGATGTCCCTCGGCGGAAGCGTGCTTGGCTTCTCTCAGGCGGCAAGCACCTCGGTGGCAAAGGGCGAAACTGTGTCTGACACAATCAGAATGGTCAGTGCATATTCCGACATCATCGCTATGCGTCACCCCAAGGAGGGTGCTCCGATAGTTGCCTCCCGCGTGTCAAGCGTGCCAATCATCAATGCGGGCGACGGCGGACATTACCACCCCACACAGACGCTCACCGACCTGCTTACAATCAACCGCAAAAAGGGTAGGTTCACAAATATGACCGTCGGCATCTGCGGCGACCTCAAATACGGAAGAACGGTGCATTCGCTCATCAGTGCAATGAGCCGCTACGAGGGCGTTAAGTTCGTCCTCATCTCGCCTAAGGAGCTTGCTCTGCCCGACTACGTAAAGGAAGAATTCCTGAAAAACGGGGTCTTCACAGAGGTAGAGGGGCTTGAGGACGCAATCCCCGAGCTTGACATTCTCTATATGACGAGAATACAGGCAGAACGCTTTGAGAGTGCCGAGGAATACGAGCGTCTTAAGGATTCCTACGTCCTCACAGCAGACAAGCTCAAGACTGCAAAGCCCGACCTTTCCGTAATGCACCCCCTACCCCGTGTCAACGAAATCGCAACCGACGTTGACGACGACCCTCGTGCGGATTACTTTGATCAAGCGAGGTTCGGCAGATATATCCGTATGGCTCTCATTCTTATGCTCCTTAAAACAAAGGGTGTAAGCGACGTGCGTACGGACGGCGAAGAAAGGGACGACCTTGTGTGCAAGAACCCCCACTGCATCTCAAAAACTGAAAGAGGAATAAAGAAGCTCTTTAAGGGCGGCTCGTGCGTTTACTGCGACCAAAAGGCAGAGAAAATTTAACACGGGTAGTGTTCTCTTTCATAAATTTTGATAAAAACTCAAAAAAGCACCGCCGCTTAAAGCATCGGCGGTGCTTTCTTTCGTGAGCAAGGTATACCCTCTCTATCGCACGCTCTCCCTCTCTCTCTCTCTGCAAGACTGATAATCTCAACGCTTTTTCTTTTCGCATATTTTATAGTCTCCAAAGCTCCACCCTTTCGGTTGGCTTCCACATAAGCCACAACAAGGTCTGCGTTGTCAATCATCCATTTGTTTCTTTCGTGAGCTTCTGCCAATGCGTGCGGAAATTCCTTTCCCCTCTTGACAATTTCGGAATTTGTGCTATAATATAGTAAAATACATAATTTTAAAGACTGTGACGAAGAGAGTAACTATGTCAAGGCGTGCACAAAAGAGAGCTTGGGGCGGTGGAAGCCGAGCGGCACGGACACAGCGAAAATCACTTCCGAGTCGCTCTATGAAAGATGCCCCGCTTGGGACATCAAGTAGTCGGAGACGCAGGCACGGGCGTAACGGGTGCGCATATTGTTAGATATGTTGACGGTGGTTTTTATTTTTCCGTTTCCATAAGAAACGGATTTTTTATTTTGATTATTTTTAAGGGAGAAATTAAGCAATGGAGCTTTACGAAAAGGTTTCCACAGACCTCGGCTTTGTGGAAAGAGAAAAGGCGACAAGACGCTTCTGGGAAGAAAACGGCATCTTTGAAAAGAGCATCAAGGAGCGTGAGGGCAAGGAGAGCTACACGTTCTTCGACGGCCCTCCTACCGCAAACGGAAAGCCGCACATAGGTCACGTCCTGACCCGTGTAATCAAGGATATGATTCCGAGATACAGAACTATGAAGGGGCAAAGGGTGCTTCGCAAGGCGGGCTGGGACACTCACGGCTTGCCCGTTGAGCTTGAGGTTGAAAAGAAGCTCGGCATAGACGGCAAGGAGCAAATCGAGGCATACGGTCTTGAGCCGTTCATCGGTCACTGTAAGGAATCCGTATGGAAATACAAGGAGATGTGGGAGGACTTTTCCGCTACCGTCGGCTTTTGGGCTGATATGGACAACCCCTACGTCACCTACACCAACGACTTTATCGAGTCGGAGTGGTGGGCGCTTAAACAGATTTGGGACAAGGGACTGCTTTACAAGGGCTTCAAGATAGTTCCCTACTGCCCGCGCTGCGGCACGCCCCTCTCCTCTCACGAGGTTGCCCAGGGCTATAAGACGGTTAAGGAACGCTCCGCTGTCGTGCGCTTCAAGTGCGTCGGCGAGGATGCGTATTTCCTCGCTTGGACAACGACCCCCTGGACCCTGCCCTCAAACGTCGCACTTTGCGTAAACCCCACCGACACCTACTGTAAGGTCAAGGCGGCGGACGGCTACGTTTACTATATGGCAAAGGCACTTCTTGACAAGGTGCTTTCCCCTCTTGCAAAGGACGGCGAGGCGGCATACGAGATTCTTGAGGAAATGCCCGGCAAGAGCCTTGAGGGCAGAGCTTACGCTCCGCTGTTCGATTACACGGGCAAGGAAGCCGACAGGCAGAGAAAGAAAGCTCACTTCATCACCGTTGACTCCTACGTTACGATGTCCGACGGTACGGGTATCGTACACATAGCCCCTGCGTTCGGCGAGGACGACTCAAGGGTAGGAAGAAATTACGACCTGCCTTTCGTTCAGTTCGTAGACGGCAAGGGTGAATTGACAAAGGAAACGCCCTATGCAGGCACGTTCGTCAAGGCTGCGGACCCGCTCATTTTAAAGGAGCTTGAGGCTGACGGAAAGCTCTTTGACGCTCCGAAATTCGAGCACGACTACCCCCACTGCTGGAGATGCAACACGCCCCTCATCTACTATGCAAGAGATACGTGGTTTATCAAAATGACCGCTGTGCGTGAAAACCTCATTCGCAACAACAACACGGTAAATTGGATTCCCGAGAGCATCGGCAAGGGTCGCTTCGGCGATTGGCTTGAAAATATTCAGGACTGGGGTCTTTCAAGAAACAGATATTGGGGCACGCCCTTGAATATTTGGGAATGCTCCTGCGGACACCGCCATTCGATAGGCTCAATTGCGGAATTAAAAGAAATGTCCGACAACTGCCCCGAAAATATTGAGCTTCACCGTCCGTTCATCGACGCTGTGACGCTTAAATGCCCCGAGTGCGGCGGCGAGATGAAGAGGGTCAGCGAGGTTATCGACTGCTGGTTCGATTCAGGCTCAATGCCCTTTGCACAGTGGCACTACCCCTTTGAAAATAAGGAGATGTTCGACTCGCAGTTCCCCGCAGACTTCATCAGCGAGGGCGTAGACCAGACACGAGGCTGGTTCTACTCGCTTATGGCGATTTCCACCCTTATTTTCGACTGCGCCCCCTACAAAAACGTGCTTGTCCTCGGTCACGTGCTTGACAAGGACGGTCAGAAGATGTCAAAATCCAAGGGCAACGCAGTTGACCCGTTCGAGGCGCTTGAGGCGTACGGTGCCGACGCAATTCGCTGGTATTTCTATTCCAACTCCGCTCCCTGGCTTCCCAACCGCTTCTTCGGCGACGCTGTCGTTGAGGGACAGAGGAAGTTTATGGGCACGCTTTGGAACACCTATGCGTTCTACGTCCTTTACGCAAACATCGACGGCTTCAACCCGACCAAGTATACGCTTGACAAAAATTCGCTGTCCGTTATGGATAAGTGGGTGCTTTCCAAGCTTAATTCAACAGTAAAGACCGTGGACAGCTGCCTTGAAAATTACAAAATCACCGAGGCAACCCGCGCACTTGAGAGCTTCGTTGACAGCCTCTCGAACTGGTACGTACGCCGCTCAAGAGAGCGTTTCTGGGTCAAGGATATGCCAAAGGATAAGGTGAACGCCTATATGACCCTTTACACCGCACTTGTAACGCTTGCAAAGATTTCCGCTCCTTTGGTTCCCTTTATGGCAGAGGAGATTTACAGAAATCTTGTATGCTCGCTTGACAAGAATGCACCCATTTCCGTACACCTTTGCTCCTATCCCGAGGCGGACGAGACTCTTATCAACCCCGAGCTTGAAAGAAATATGGACGAGGTTGTTGACGTCGTCGTGCTTGGACGTGCGTGCAGAAATGCCGCAAGCATCAAAAACCGTCAGCCTGTTGCAAAAATGTACGTCAAGGCTGATTTTGTACCCGACGAGAGCTTTATCTCGATTATTGCCGAGGAGCTGAACGTCAAGTGCGTCGAATTTACCGAAAGCGTGCGTGAATTTACCACCTACTCATTCAAGCCCCAGCTCAGAACGGTAGGTCCGAAGTACGGCAAATTCCTCGGTCAAATCAAAAACGCCCTCACCGCCCTTGACGGAAATGCGGCAATGGACGAAATAGAAAATACGGGTCTTCTGAAACTCGAGCTTGGCGAAATTACAGCAGAGCTTACACGTGAGGACCTCTTGATAGAAATGACCAAAAAGGACGGCTTTGAGTCCCTTGGCGACAGAGGCGTGACCGTGGTTATAGATAAGAACCTCACCCCCGAGCTTGTCGAGGAGGGTAACGTGCGTGAAATCATTTCCAAAATTCAGACTATGCGTAAGGACGCAGGCTTTGAGGTTATGGACAACATCAGGGTTGCTTTCCTTGGCAACGAGGCTGTTGCAGGCGTTGCAGAGCGTAACAAGACTGAAATTATGGACGAAACGCTCGCTCTTGAAATCCTCTTTGACAAGGCCCTCTCCCACTCCAAGCAGTGGAACGTAAACGGCGAGGTTGTAACCCTTTCAGTCGAAAAGGTCTAAACCCCAAAATGTAAACTAAAGGTTTACAAAAAACAGGTAAAAATATAATTTTTCGCACAAAGCGAGGGTGTCTCATTAAGAATCCAATAAAATCAAGGGCAAAAGCAGGAAAAATACAGTGAGCTTTATAATTTCGGCGGATTCTTAATGAGAACACACCGTGGGCGAGCGGATTTAGAGGAGAAATCGTCGTTCTCGACCCGAAGGCGAATAGACATACGTCGAGAGGGAGAGAGCGAAGATAGAATAAAAAACGATAAAAAGTTGAGGAAAGCGGTAGGTTTTCAACCTCAAAATCAATGAAATAAGCACAAAACAAAAGTGGAGGCACAGTTTACAATGTCTCCACTCGTTTTTATTCGGTTATGCCTAAATGCGACAGTACCGTCTTGTTTTTTTAACACGGGGGCGGGTATCATATAAGACACTGCTAAAAAGTATGCAGCAACACAGACGTCTTTTTTAATGAATGGGTGCGTCAACGTTCATCGGAAAGCTTGCTCCCGCCTCTTTTTACACAAGACCGCAATCTTCTTATATTTTTTGTTCGATGTGTACAAAACAGTCGATTTGCTATTGTCGGTTTTGCACAAACTTCATTTTTTGAAAGCAAACCTTTAAATTAACGGTTTAAAATCCTTGACTTTTAGGTAAAAAAAGGATATAATTTATACAGCAGTTTTATTTTTTATTTTATTAGTTTTATGGAGGGAAAAAATGAAAACAAAGCGTAGAATTTTTGGTGTTCTCGTTGCTTTGATTCTTTCTGCAGTGCTGGCTGTCTTTGCCGCATCGGCAGAGTCTGAGGTAGGCACAAAAACCCCGATACTTAAGGGCTACAGCCTTTCACTTGAAGAAAACGTGTACGTCCTCTATGCGGTAGATTTCGGCACTCTTTCCGAGGGTGCGGAATACGGTATGCTCGTATGGGAGGAGGACTGGCAGGAAAACGAGAATTTTGTTTTGCCCGAAGCTTTCACGCACGAGTATTCCGAGCTTGCAGTTGACCTGAAATCCGCAGGCAAGCTTGAGGTCAACGGAGCGGAGTGCGAAATTTTTGAGTACACCGGACTTGCGGCAAGACAGATGACCGATTACGTCTATGCCGTTCCTTATATTAAAAACGTAGGCGACACAGCTTATACGTACGGAGAGGTAACGAAATACAGCATTCTTCAATACACCCTCGGCTCCGCTGCAACAGAGGCGAACGAGAAGCTGCTCGATACTATGCTCGACTACGGAGCAAAGGCACAGGGGTATTTCGACTACAAGACCGACAGGCTTGCAAACGAAAAATATGTTTTGGCAAATCTTGAGGGTGCGGAGTTTGACGACGGCTTTTCCGTTGCGACACTCAAGCCCGGGGAGGAGCTTAATCACACAGTTACAAGCTCCGTCACACCCTTGATGAGCGGGACTCCCGTAAAGTGGTATATATCTTATGCGGACGGACGCGCAGAATTTCTTGATCTTGATTCTCTGGATTCTTTTGTGGCACCGGATGAGAGCTTCACCCTCTCGCAGTCTACAATCTTAATAGATCAGAACTACGACTCGCTGACCGAAGGCAAATATACGGGTGACAGCGTATTTGCAGCCAGTAACAAGGGCGATTCGAGATACACCGTCACGACCGACCCGAACGGCGGAAATTACATATACCACACCAAGGCTTCCGGCTCGGGCAACGACTCGCAGATATATATCAACAAGAATAAATTTGATTTACAGGATCGCCTCTACGACAGCACAACAGGCTCGTTCGCTCACTCAAAGAAGCTGACGGTGAGCATAGACCTTGCACGCACCGAAGAGGCCGTGGCAAAGATATACTTCAGCTTACGTCACTATAATCCAGACGGTGACGCTGACTCAAAAAGACTGTTTGGAATCAATACCGACGGCTCCGTCTACCTCGGAGAAAGCACCGAGCTTATTGTCGGCAACCTTTCTACGGATTGGCAGCACTTCTCCTTTGTTGTGGACTTTGAGGCGGGCGACGTAGAGGGTGCAAACAACGTGTTCGCATACAGAGGCGGCTTCCTTGTTGGGCAAACCAGAGTGGACTTCTTCAACACAGATACCTTCCTCACTCACACCGATGACAGTGAACGCTTTGATGTAAGTATCCACTCCAAGGGTACAGACGCAGGCGAGCTGCTCTTTGACAGCCTCACGTTCTCCACGGGCGAAACTCCCACCAACGATAAGGCTCGAGGACTTATCAACTACGTTGTTGCAAGCGGCGTAGCGCTTCCGAACAATTCCCCGAGAGAATACGTCGTCGGCTCTGACGTAACACTTCCCACTCTCACAAGAGAGGGCTACGAATTTGTCGGCTGGTACACCTCGGCGTCAATGACCGAGGACTCGAAGGTTACAGAGCTTGATACAAGCAAGAGAGGTATTATTACTCTTTATGCGAAGTTCGCCGCATCGGATACTCTTGTAGAGACCCTGATTTCTACGAACGACGCATTCGACACCTCCCTCTTCTACATCGTAAACACCTGGAACTCCTATAACATAGAAGGTAACGACGATTATCCTTTGGCAGACTTCGCTGAAGACAGAACCCTTAGTGAGATAGTATTGCTTGACACGTCCGTGTACGAGCCTCCCGTCACTCCCGAGGGAAAACAGCACCCCTATCTCTTCTTCACCTCTGATGAAATAGATGGCATACGCCAAGCGCTGGCTTCACCCGAGTTTGCGGCAACGGCAGAGAAGTTCTGGTCCTATGCAAACGCAGCCGACTTTGACGGTATGTTCTCCGACAACACCGGAAAGCACACCACCCCCGACGACTCCGCCTACGATATTGATATCTTTAAAGTGCTCGAGGCAAAGGCTTTTGCATACGTTATAACAGGGGACGCATATTACGGCTACCAGGCTATAATCGGTGCAAAGAACGCAATGCTCACGCTAAACTATACCTATAAGAACAGCTCCGACTCCTATCACGGTGCAAGCCGCACTATGGTTGCAGTAGCCAAGGTTTACGACTGGTGCTACGACCTGATGAGCAAGAAGGATAAGACCGAAATTATCCTCGGCGTTCAGAACCGCTTGTGTCCCGCACTTGAATTCAACTTCTTCCAGGTGGAGCAAAATCTTAAATCAACGGCTCCTAACCACAAAAAAGTCCTTTCAGGTCACGCAACAGGACCCCAGCTTTTGAGGGACTACCCCACTGTTGCACTTGCGTTCTATAACGAGGTGCCGAGCTGGTGGGATTTCTTCGGCGGCAGATACTTTGAAGAATACAAGCTGTATTTGGACTTCACTTATAGCGGCGGCTGGGCTCCGCAGGGTACTGCAGGGTACGGAACCTCAAAATACTTTGTCAGCCTTTGGACGGCTTGGATTATTCGCTCCTCCTGCGACCACACAATCAGCTACGCAACCGAGGAGGGCGGTGCAAGACAGGCTGCATACTTCTTGAACAGCCATATTATGCCGAACGGACGCTACTTCTCAACAGGTGACGGCGGCAGATATCCGAACGGATCTAAGATAGACTATGCATATATGGTTCTTGCCGCAGCGTTCTACAAGGACCCCGCACTTGAAGCATTTGCAAGACACTTTACAAACGGTTACTCTACGTGGTCCTACGACCAAACCTCTGAAATGACCGCTCCTATGACGCTCGTCTTCGGCTCGTTCTTTGCGGACAATATTCCCGAGGGTGAATACGAGAGCCTCGGTGACGGAACCGATTTGCTTCAATACTTTGACACCCCGAACGGCTTTATGAGTGCAAGAAATTCGTGGGGTGAGGACGCAGCGGCAACAATAATGAAGATCGGCGAGTACACGGCATTCAACCACGACATCCCCGACTTCGGTACCTTCCAGATTTACTACAAGGGTCTGCTTGCCGCCACCTCAGGCTCATATGAGAAATACGGCTCCGCCGAGCACAAGTATTACCTTCAATCAACCATTTCACAAAACGGACTTCTCATCTACAACCCCGAGTACGCTTCTTCGGACTCTACCGCTACGGAAAACTATTACTACTCCGGCAGCCAGCGTAAAGGATCTTCCGGCAATACCTACGAGGATTGGCTCGGCAACAATCCGATAATGGGCGAGGTTACAGGACACGAGGTTGGATACAATTCCGACGGCTCATCGAAATACGCCTACATCGCAGGTGACATCACCGCCGCATACGCAGAGGACACGGTAGACTACGTTGGCAGACGTATGCTCACCGTCTTTACGGGCAACCCCGACTATCCTATGCTGTTCTTCGTCTTTGACAGAATTACCTCGGACAGTGCTAATTTCCCGAAATCCTTCCTTCTTCATACGGTAAACGAGCCTACGGTTGACGAAAGCAATAAGACTGCCGTTATTACAGATGGCGAGGGCAAGCTCGTGCTTCACTCCGTCTTCGGTGCTGACAGCATCAGAAAGATTGGCGGCGAGGGCTATGCATATTGGATTAACGACTACGATGAAAACGGCAACCTCACAGGCGGCAAGAACTGCCTTGACTGGTCGGACTCCGACAATTATGACAAGCTTTGGGGTAGAATTGAGCTTAACACGGTGGGCAACCTCACCGACAGCCTCCTCACCGCAATGTACGCAACCGACAGCACAAATGAAAGCTATCTTGAGGTTGAGGGCATCGAGGCAAGCAACGCAAAGGGTGCAAAAATCCTTGACAACTACGTAATTTTCGTTGACCAAAACGAGCGTCATATTGGCGAAATTACGTTTACGTCAAGCGGCACAGGACTTTACAACTACTACGTCTCGGGCATATTCGAGGGCGAGTGGAACGTATACGTTGACGGCAGCTTTATTACAACTGCAAGCGCAACAGAGGACGGTGGCTTTTTGAGCTTTGTTGCTCCCGCAGGCGAAATTGAAATTAAGCCCAACGTCGAAATATATAACATCAACTACAACACAGACGGCGGCACTCTGCCCGAGGACGCTCCCACCGAGTTCTCCCCCGCAGATGAAACTCTCCTTCCGACTCCTACAAAGGATAGCGCTGCGTTCCTCGGCTGGTACACCTCACCGACGTTCGCCTCGGAATCTAAAATAACAAGTATTCCCGCAGGCACAAGCGCTGATATAACCATCTATGCAAAATGGAGCGTTACAATCATCGATGAGGATTACTCGAACGCAACCTTAAGCATCACCTCAGGCAAAAAGACCGTGAACGGAATAACGTATAACGTCAACAATAGCACGGGTGCTTCCTTCGAAGCAAAAACCGAGAATGACGAAAGCTATCTTGAATGGCAAGTAGGTTCAAAGGGTTCGCAATTTGCAAAGAGTGGCAGCACTATATCAACGCTTGAGGACAGTGCTATAAGCTACGAGTTCACCTTCTCAAAGAACGGAGATAGCACACTCACCAACTTCTATATGCGTACTTACACAAGCGTTGATGTTAACGGTAATTCTATCAGCACCAATTACATCTACCTCTTCAAGGTTGTAGGCGGTGCAGTATACCTCACCGACAATGCTGAAGGCTCTGTCCAATCGACAGATATCAAAATTGCTGAGGTCGGTGATGAGAAAACAACCGTAAGAATTGTGCTTGACTTTGCTGCAATGCAGGTTAAGGCGTACGACTCCGACGGTGGACTCATCCAAGCTATAGACCTTGAAATTCCCGAGTCATCGGGTGCAAATGACGGCACCGAGTATCAGAAGACGTTTACAGATTATTTGTTCTTCGCTAAGGCTGTTTCCCCATATAGCACTGCGATAAACTTCTACGAAATTAAGGTTTGGGGCGGAAACGTCTTTGAGGCTTAATTAAGTAAATCAGCAAAAACCAACTAACTAAACAAAAGGGACCTATGGCGTCAAAACGCCATAGGTGCTGTGTTTTATATAAATACGAAAAAACAAGAGCTGCCGCATCCGTCTTTTACGAAGCAAAAATGGTAAAACGGTGAGATATTATTCGCTGAGGTGGCAAAAGTTTTTTCCCCCTTAATATTGACTTTTTGTTATAATAATTGTATAATAAAATGAAGAATATTATTTTAAGGAGAATACACTCAAAATGAAGTGGACATCACTCAACGAGCTTCGTGAAAAATTTCTGTCTTTCTTTGAGAGCAAGGGACATCTTCGCCTGCCGAGCTTTTCGCTCGTGCCAAACGGGGACAAGTCATTGCTTCTTATAAATTCGGGTATGGCTCCGATGAAAAAGTACTTCACAGGCGAGGAGCTTCCGCCGAGAAACAGAGTTTGCACCTGCCAAAAGTGCATAAGAACGCCCGACCTTGAAAGGGTCGGTCACACCGCACGCCACGGTACTTACTTTGAAATGCTCGGCAACTTTTCCTTTGGAGATTATTTCAAGGACGAGGCTATTGCCTGGGCTTGGGAGTTCCTTACAAAGACTCTTGAAATCCCCGAGGACCTGCTCTGGCCGTCAGTATACGAAAATGACGACGAGGCGTACGCAATCTGGCGTGACAAAATCGGTGTGCCCGAGGAGCATATTGTCAAGCTTGGCAAGGCGGACAACTTCTGGGAGCACGGCTCGGGTCCCTGCGGCCCTTGCTCGGAGATTTATTTTGACAGAGGCATAAAGTACGGCTGCGGCTCGCCCGACTGCAAGCCCGGCTGCGACTGCGACAGATTTATGGAAATCTGGAACAACGTATTCTCGCAGTTCAACAACGACGGAAACGGCAATTACACCGAGCTTGTTCAGAAAAATATTGACACGGGTATGGGTCTTGAGCGTCTTGCGTGCGTTATGCAGGGCGTGGACAACCTCTTTGAGGTCGATACCGTACGCAAAATTCTCGACACGGTATGCTCCATCGCAGGCAAGACCTACGGCAATGACAAAAAGGACGACGTGTCCATTCGTGTCGTCACCGACCATATAAGAAGCGCTACGTTTATGATTTCCGACGGCGTAATTCCCTCAAACGAGGGCAGAGGCTACGTGCTTCGCAGAATTATAAGACGTGCCTGCCGCCACGGCAAGCTGCTCGGAATTGACGGTATGTTCTTAAAGGGACTTGCCGAAATTGTTATTTCTCAAAACGAGGACGCATACGTCGAGCTTCGAGAAAAGCGTGAGTACGTGCTTCGTGTTATCGTCCTTGAGGAGGAACGCTTCAATTCAACCATTGATTCGGGACTCGGCATTCTCTCGTCTCTTATAGAGGGGGCAAAATCCGAGGGCAAGACGGCTCTTTCGGGTGCTGACACGTTCAAGCTCTACGACACGTTCGGCTTCCCCTTTGACCTCACACGTGAGATTGCGGAGGAGAACGGTCTTTCCATCGACGAGGACGCCTTTATAGCTCTTATGAACGAGCAAAAGGCACGTGCGAGAGCCGCAAGAGGAAATATCTCGGGCTGGTCCGATTCGTCCAAATCCGTTCTTGACAATCTCCCCCAAACCGAATTTGTAGGCTACGTCCAAAGACCCGAGGAAGCGACCGCCGAGGCAAGGCTTCTTGCTATAATCACCGACGACGGCACAGCAGAGGAAATCTCCGAGGGCGAATGCTCACTCATCTTTGACAGAACTCCGTTCTACGGTGAGGGCGGCGGTCAGGTCGGCGACACGGGTACTATCACAAAAGACGGCGTGCAAATTACAGTAACAGACACAAAAAAGACAAACGGCATATATATCCACGAGGCGAAAATCGAGTCGGGCACAGTAAAGCTCGGTGACACTCTCACTCTAACCGTTGATGCTACAAGACGTGCGGCAATTATGAGAAACCACTCGTCAGCCCACCTGCTTCAAGCGGCGCTCCGCTCTGTTCTCGGCACTCACGTCGAGCAGGCAGGCTCTTACGTTGACGAACACAGGGTCCGCTTCGACTTCACTCACCTTGCGGCAATGACGGCAGATGAAATCCGCTCTGTCGAGGCTATCGTTAACAAGAACGTTCTCCTTGCAGAGGGCTGCGAAACGGTTGTCACAAGCCCCGACGAGGCAAAGAAGATGGGTGCTATGGCACTCTTTGGCGAAAAGTACGGAAGCGAGGTCAGAGTTGTCAAAATCGGAGGCTCGTCAACCGAGCTTTGCGGCGGAACTCACGTGCCGAACACGGGCGTTATCGGACTTTTCAAAATCATTTCCGAGTCGAGCGTAGCGGCAGGAGTCAGAAGAATAGAGGGTACGACGGGTCTTGGCGTTCTTTCGCTTCTTGAAGAAAAGGAAGAGCTTATAAAAGAGACGGCAAAGGAGCTGAAAAGCCCCAACGCCGCCGCAATAGCGACCAAGGCACAGTCACTCCAGGCAGAAATAAAGGAGCTTCGCCGTGAGCTTGATTCCGCAAGCTCCAAGCTCGCAGAGGGCAAGGCGGCTTCCCTGCTCTCGGACATAAAGACAGTCGGTAAATTCAAGCTCCTTGCAGCAAGGGTAGACAATATGAAGCCCGATGCAGTAAGAGGTCTTGCAGACACGATTAAGGCAAAGCATCCCGACGCTGTGGCGGTCTTCGCCCTCGTTTCGGACGGACGTCTTAATTTCATTGCCGCAGCAGGTCCCGATGCGGTAAAGGCAGGCGCCCACGCAGGCAAGCTGCTCGGCGAGGTTTCTGCCGTTGCAGGCGGAAAGGGCGGCGGACGCCCCGACAGTGCAATGAGCGGCGGCCGTGACCTTGACAAAATAGACCAAGCTCTTGCAAAAGCAGAGGAGATTCTTGCTTCTATTTAAAAAGCGTTGTTTCAAAAAACCTCTTTCAAAAAATAAAGAGTATCTAAAAAAGGAAAGCTCCGTCTTAAAACAAGACGGAGCTTTTGTATTTTAGTATATAACCGTTTCTTTTGAACGTAGATAATAGGGTCGTTTTTATAAAGTTTTTCTTTTCTGCTGTTGATGCAAATTTAGAAAAGCTCTACGGTGAAAATTACGTCATTCTGATTAAAATTAAGCTCTTCTCCTTTTTGTAAAGCGTATTTGTTTCGGATAGATTTAGGAATTGTTGTCTTGTCTCTTTTACTTCTCTCATTCCCTTCTCTCAAAAATTAACAAGAGCATAAGCCCGAGGGTCTACGCACCCAAAAAGCCGGGACTCGTGTCAAGCCGAACAAAGCGAATGCGTAATAAAAAATGACACGGGTGGGGGTTATTTGTTTTTTTTGCCCATTCGTCGAGTTCTGCTCTTAAAGAACAGAGATAAAACAAAGCCGAGCATAAGTGCCGCTGTTATTCCAACAGCCGAGGCGGAAAGTCCGCCCTCTATAATTCCTAACGCTCCGCTTTTTCCGACGGCTTCCTTTACGCCACGGGCTATATTTGCACCGAAGCCCGTAAGAG
>JAZOQA010000068.1:0-3929 GCA_045655765.1 Eubacteriales bacterium
GAACCTTGCCGTAAGCATCGTCACAACAAGCGTCAGCACCGCCTGTATGACCTTGCAGACAATTATCCACGAGGCGTTTTTCACTACTCTGTTTTTTAGCATTTTGGACTCCGACAATGAATTGGTTTTATACCCCGGCTAAACCCAAGCAGGGGTAACATAAATTCTAATTAGTTTTTCTGAATTTCAAGGTGTATTTTAGTTAGAAAATCAAAGTCTCCACCATCTCAAGCCGGAGGCATTAAGATCGGAAACGTTGTAAAGTCCCTTAACATCGATAAGCACCTTTTCATCATCGGCACAATTCTTGTAAAGCTTCTTAATATCGTCAAGAGAAAGTGCCTTAAACTCATTATGTGCAACTGCAACGATTACGCAATCCGCATCCTTTATATCCTCAAGAGCGGTAAGAGTTACTCCGTACTCGTGCATTGCATCTCTCTCGCTTGCCCAAGGGTCAACTACCAACGGCTTAATCTCATATTCAGCCATTCTCTTTATGATGTCCTCTACCTTGGAGTTTCTCGTGTCGGGGCAATTCTCCTTAAAGGTAAGACCGAGAATTACAACCTTCGCACTCTTCGGTGCCTTGCCTGCTGCTATCATCTGCTTTATAGCGGCATCTGCTACGAACTCGCCCATTCCGTCGTTGACCATACGCCCGTTGATGATTATACGGCTATGGTAGCCAAGCTTCTCTGCCTCATACGTAAAGTAATAGGGGTCAACACCGATACAGTGTCCTCCGACAAGACCCGGTCTGAAGCCCAAGGCGTTCCACTTGGTATTCATTCCGTCAACTACCTCGTTGGTATCTATGCCCATACGGTCGAATACCATTGCAAGCTCGTTCATAAAAGCTATATTTATATCTCTTTGGCTGTTCTCAACAACCTTTACAGCCTCTGCTGTTTTTATTGTGGATACAGGATATGTACCAACCTCTATAACAATGTCGTAAACATTCTTGATTTCTTCAAGAGATTCAGCGTCCATACCCGAAACAATTTTGCGAATATTTTCAAGTCTATGTACCTTATCGCCGGGATTGATACGCTCGGGGCTGTATCCAACCTTAAAATCAACTCCGCATTTGAGGCCCGACTCCTTTTCAAGGATAGGAATACAAACGTCCTCGGTAACTCCGGGATAAACGGTTGACTCATATACTACTATCGCACCTTTAACAAGGTTTCGTCCAACAATCTCACTCGCACCGATAACAGGGGTAAGGTCAGGAGTGTGGTCCTGATTTACAGGCGTGGGAACGGCAACAATATGGAACTTCGCACTCTTAAGATCTTCCTCGTTTGAGGTAAATTCAACAGTAGACTTGCTGATTTCTTCATCACCGACCTCTTTTGTGGGGTCGATTCCGGACTTGTAAAGCTCGATTTTCGCAGCATTAAGGTCAAAGCCTACTACCTTGATCCCCTTCTTTGCAAACGCTACCGCAATCGGCATACCGACATAACCAAGACCTACCAATGAAATTTTTTCTTCGCCCTTAACTATTTTTTCGTAAAGTGTCATTTTGATTTTCTCCTTGAATTTTATTTTTTTATTTTTTTCTTATAAAAAAACTTTTTTAAAACTCCAAAAAACAGGTTGTTAACAGTAAGAATTGCTGCAACAAATTTCGATTTGTTCTGTGCAACACGAAAAAGAATATAATGGTGCTTTATGAGCTTCCATTTGCTTCCACTTGAAATTGAATTCTCTCTTTTGCAATAAACCGACAAGCATTTCGGGAATCTATAACAGTCGGCCTTTTCAGCAGCCTTTAGCCACATAGCGTAATCGTTATTTTTCTTTACGTCGGCGATTTGTATAAGCCCAACTTTTTCGGCATCGTAAAGCACAGTTATTGTAGAAAAATAGCAATATCTGTAAAGCTTTCTTTTCGTAACCCTTCTCGGTGCCGTATAAATGTACGGCAGCTCCTCTCCCGCAGGTGTAACGATTTTATAATCCGTGAAGGTAAACGCATAGTTGTTTTCCCTCATAAAATTCAACTGCAATTCAAGCTTTTGTGGCAACCACAAGTCATCGCTGTCAAGGAAAGCTATCCATTTACCTTTCGCCTCTTGTAACGCACGGTTTCTTGATACTGCGGCTCCCGAATTTTTTTCATTCCTTATGTAAATAATTCTTGGATCTTCAAAGCTTTTGACAACAGACTCGGTGTCATCGGTTGAGCAATCGTCAACAATTATAAGTTCCCAATTCTCATAGGTCTGTGCCAACACACTTTTTATCGACTCTGAAATATATTTGCCCGTGTTATACGAAGGCATAATTACAGAAATAAGATTATTGTTCATTAGAAACCTTCTCTCCGGAAAACTCTTCCATTTTCAGAACACCATTTATTTTATGTACTATTTTAATTTTATCAAACAATTTCAAGAATTTTCTGAAAGGATATAATACTTTTACCATCCATTTTATTTTTTTGCAGTATAAAATGTTGATTTTACAATAAGCTTTTCTAAATCCAAAATATTTTTCCAAATAATCTTGAAATGCCGTTTCGTGACTTATACTTCTTGCACCGTCACAAATATATGATCCGCTTTTAAGCTTATTACTTAACGCATCAAGCATACCGAAAATCAACGCTGCATTTATTTCAAGCTTTTCATATTGAGGCTTAGTTTTCAAAACAGGAAGATGAATGCATCTCCCTTGCTCTTTTACATAAGCATAACCGCAAAGCTCATCTGTTTCTTTTAAAAAAACACCAAAAACACTGTATGCTTCATTTTCGCAACAAAGCTTGCTTAATGCCACCATCTCTTCTCTTTTTGCTGTGGGACGATACTTTTTTGGATATGCACTAAATGCATCTATTTGAACGCTGTATAAAGCATCTACATAACCCCTTGGGTCAATTTGGTTGACATAAAAGTTCTTATTACCTTTATTGATGACATAACGCTTTTTCGCATTCACGGAATTAATGTCAAACGGTTCATCCTTTATCACATACCACCAATTCGTTTCATAACCGCAATCAAAATCAGTCGTCCAACGAGCAAAAATTGGTTTGCCGTCCATATTCCAAATCTCTCCGCTTTTAATTGCAGACAAATCCGGGTCCTTATGCGGAGCACACGTAGGTATTGCGGCGTTATTATAATATCTCCAAGTACTCATTAAATTTTCTCAACTTTCCGATACCGTTTTAAAAACTTGGTTTTCTCAACATATCCATCTTTCACAAATCCTGCCTTTTCTATTCCTCTTATACTAGGAATATTGCGGGGTGAAACAATCATATAAAACACTCTCTTTTCACATTTGACATATGAATTAGAAATATGTTTTAAAACGGCAGGATATATTCCTCGTCCTCTAAATTTGGGATCAGTGTAACACGGTCCTATTGACAGTTCCCTTTTTTTAGAAAAGAAAACTTACCGCATTTAGGAACAAGATACGAGGTGTGCACAACCTCGTTTTTATCTGACAGTACATAGAAAATTTTAGCTTTACCATAACTTTGAAGAAAAAAGAGTAAGCGAACCAAAGCACCTTTAAATCCAATTTTCTCACACTTAAGCTTCAATCGCCAAGGTCTGGGTGAAAATTCGAGAACCTTATACTCGTTCTTTTGTTCCTGTAAACGTACGGAAACTAATTTATAAAGTAAATATTCCATCTATCAAACCTTCAAAAGTTCTTTCGCTTCTTCCTGTTTTTTGTCATACTCTGAGGGGAGCACCTCGCCTTTTCTGACGAGGTAATCACCGAGGTCCTCGGCGGTTGCCATTCCCTCCTCGGTGATGCCGTCACGGCGAAACACCTTGAATGCCGTTTTGAGTATTATTTTAATATCACCAAAAAGAGTGATACGCTGTATGTATTTAAGGTCATAATTAAACTTACTCTCCCAGCTCATATTGTTTCTTCCGCTGCACTGAGCA
>JAZOQA010000069.1:0-10197 GCA_045655765.1 Eubacteriales bacterium
GATTGAAATTATAGCGGGCGGAGCCTCGTTGCCGCCAAGGCGGCAGTCGTTTCCTGCGGTTGCCGCAGAAATACGGAGCAGGTCCTGATACTCGTCCACAGCCTTGATAACTGCGGTGAGAACGAGGAGAAATTGCTTGTTCTGAGCTGGAAGCTTTCCCGGCTTCAAAAGGTTTACGCCGGTGTCTGTGCCAATCGACCAGTTGTTGTGCTTGCCTGAGCCGTTGATTCCGTCAAACGGTTTTTCCGCAAGAAGACACGCCATACCGTATTTAGGAGCAATCCTCTTCATATACTCCATAGTCAAAAGGTTTTGGTCTGTCGCTATGTTGGTGGTGGAGTAAATCGGAGCAAGCTCGTGCTGGGCAGGTGCTGCCTCGTTGTGCTTCGTTTTTGCACTTATTCCAAGCTTCCAAAGCTCACGGTCAAGCTCTCTCATAAACGCACTGACACGTGCGGGAAGAGTTCCGAAATAATGATCCTCAAGCTCCTGACCCTTTACTGCAGGTGCACCGAAAAGCGTTCTTCCGCAATAAAAGAGGTCGCGGCGAGCCTTGAAGTCCTCTTCATCGATTAAGAAGTATTCCTGCTCGGCACCGACGGTTGTGACTATTCTTTTTGTCTGCGTGTCTCCGAAAAGGCGGACTATCCTGAGTCCTGCCTCGTTTATCGCATCCATAGAGCGGAGCAGGGGCGTCTTTGTGTCAAGGGCCTCGCCCGTATATGAGCAAAAGGCGGTGGGAATATAAAGAGAGCCGTCCTTAATAAATGCGTAAGAGGCAGGGTCCCACGCAGTATAGCCCCTTGCCTCAAAGGTGGCACGTAAGCCGCCGGATGGGAAAGAGGACGCATCAGGCTCACCCTTGATAAGCTCCTTGCCCGAGAATTCCATTATAGCCTTGCCGCCGCCGACGGGGGTGAGGAATGCGTCGTGCTTTTCTGCCGTTACGCCCGTAAGAGGCTGGAACCAATGCGTAAAATGCGTCGCACCGTGCTCTATTGCCCAGTCCTTCATTGCACTTGCAACTATATCGGCAATTCCCGCATCGATTTCATTGCCTACGGCAATGGTGCTCATCATCGATTTGTAAACTTCCTTTGGCAGGCGCTCCCTCATTACGTCTTCGCTGAAGACCTGAGAGGCAAATATGTCCGGAATTCTTTCTTTAATTTCCATTATCCTTTTCTCCCCTTTTTCTTTGATGACCTTAATGAAGATATTTTATCACAAAACTGTGTGAATGTCAATTTATTTTTAAATAAAAGCAAGTAAAATAATGACTGCAAAAGCCCCGAGAAAGACTTTCACTTTAAAAGGCCTGAGAAAGACTTTCGGTATTGACTTTTAATATAAAGAGTGCTATAATTTAATGAGGTATTGGTAAAATAAAAACAAGGATTATATAATGACTTACATAACACTCGACCTGGAATGGAATCAGGCATATGCACAAAAGGCACTTGCCGTGCAAAGGCAGCTCTCCTGCCGTCTGCGTGGTGAGGTCATACAAATCGGCGCTGTGAAGCTTGACCGCACGCTCCGTCCCTGCGGCTCGTATCAAATTATAGTAAAGCCTAAATTTTTTAAAAAATTACACAGACACGTTTCCGCTCTGACGGGTATAACGCAGGAGCAGATGGATATGGGTGTCTCACTTGAGGAGGCGGCTGAACGCTTCAAGAGATGGTGCGGAAAGGATTTTGCATTCCTTACTTGGGGTCCTGATGACATTCCTATGCTTAAAGAAAATTTTCACGCACACGGCATAGACCACACCTGGCTTGATTCCGTATACGATTTGCAGAAAATTTATGCACAGCAAATAGAGGGCTCGCAGAAGCAGCGTTCGCTTGAATACGTAATGGACTATTTTGAAATTCCGCAAAATCTTCCCGCACACGACGCTCTCAATGATGCGTATTTCACAGCCCTCGTTGCGGCAAGGCTTGACGTTGATGCGGGGGTGAAAAATTATAACGAGCAGCGTGGCGAATTCCTTGTGGAAAAGGTTGTGGGAGATGCCGATGCGGGAGACGACGGCTACGTAACTATTGCTGAGATGCTTGATGATCCCATAATAAAAGAACCCGTGTGCCCGATTTGTAAGGGTGAGCTTTGCGAGGCAGGCAAAACGCTTCATTCAAAGGGGCAAAAATATACGTTTTATTTTAAATGCAAAAAAGACGGCGACGTTTTTGAAACCTTGAAGCTGCATCGAAATTTTAACGACACCTGGCGTGCGAGGCTCACTATGAAGCTTGTCGGAAAAGATGAAATAGAAGAGTACAAAAAGGGGCTTGAACGCTCTAATATAAGACGTAAGAATTTTTCAAGAAAGCAGAGGAAACGTCACACGCCCCCCACTCAAAATTAAAAAAGCACCGCAAATGCAAGAAGATCTGCATTTGCGGTGCTGCCTTTTCAGGAGATATTGCCTCTTTATTCCTTTGCCCTTTAGTTAGCCGATTTTTGAGAGATTTTTCTTGAAATCAGGATAAGTATAACAGCGAGTGCCGCCGCTGTTGCGGTGATGATTCCGACAGCTCCCCAGCTGACGTTCAAAAGACCCTCAATCATAAATTCGCCGCTTTCTGAATTTTGCAGCTTTGAAAAAACGAGTACTGTGTCTGCAATAAGTGCAAAGAGGACACCGATCCCCGCCAAAATTACGAGAACAAAGGCACCCGTGTTGAGTTTTTCACGCACTTTTGCTACAGGAATTTTACGAGTAAGGTCGAGAGATGAGCCGACGTAGAGCGTGGCAAGCAAAAGCACGACCGTTTCGGGAATCATATACGTTGCGTTGTAGCCAAGCGAATAGACAAGAGCCGCTCCCGTAGGAATGGAAAGCCCTGCCCAAAGCGTAGCACCCGAAATCACGTGGCATACGTAGCGAAGGAGAGAGGAGAGCAGTGTGCCCAAGAGGATTGCAGTGCCTTGGCTTCTGAATCTTCCTCTGAAAATGCCGGAAAGTCCAAATACCGCAAAGGCGACTATGTAATCGAGCAGAATAATAGCCAAGACCGAGTACCAGGTAGTGAAATACGAGAGGGTGTTAAGCCCGAGCAAGAGCTGTATTGCCGCCGTGAGGCACGACGTCCCGAGTCCGATGAGCGTGCCGTGACGGTAGGCGATGATGACCATCGGAAGCATTGATGCGATTGTGACCGAGCCACCGTACGGTAGGTCGAGGAGCTTGATAACGGAAAGAACGGTTGAAAGAGCAACCATAATGCTGCATTCCGTCAGAATTGACAGTCTGAATTTTGTCCTTGTCTTCATTTTAAGGACCTCCTTTAAATAAAAATACCGCACAGGATATACATCCGTGCGGTAGAATTTAAAGGCAATATCAAATCTCCCTACGCCGGCATTATCCGTATCAGGTTAAAGGGTTCGGCAAAAAGCCATCTCAGCCATAAGAGGCACCCCTGATGTGTATTCTGTTCGGTAAGATGATTATAGCAAAGTGTCTTTTGTTTGTCAAGAGATTTTTTTAAAAAACTAAAATTTTATTTCCGCCGTGTCTGATTCAACAAAGACTATCAGCGTGCCGTCCTTGACCTCTATTTGGGCATCCTTGCCACAGAAAAGGTTGGATGCGGCGAGGTGGTTTTCGGGAAGAAGAGTTATATCCTCTGCTTCATAATGAAGCCCGTGTATGCTCACGCCTCTGGCGGCTATGCCAAAGGCAAAGGCTGAGAAGTGCCTACCCGTGTCACATTTTATTGTTGCTTTTTCGTTTTTTAGCATAAAAACAGTGCTGTTTTTTGAAACAAGCCTTGCATTTAGACTGCGGCTTTTTGCCTCGCTTAAAAGACAGTAGTTTGCAAATGTGTGGTCAGACCTGCCGCCCGTGCCGCCGAGAATGACGAACTCTCGATACCCACGGCGCTCGCCCTCGTAGAGTGCAAGGGCTGTGTCTGTATAGTCCTTTTCCACAGGATAAGTAATTCTTTCCGTACCGTCGGGAAGAGCACTTATTGAATCAAAATCTCCAATAAGCAAATCGCACCTTATGCCGTAGCTTTTTAAATGCTCGTAGCCACCGTCGGCGGCGATGACCAAATCATTCTCGGACGGGGTAAACGGGGTTAAAAAATCGCCCGCTCCCACAATGTAGCAGGTACCCATTATTGAATACCTCTGTCAAACATCTCGTCTATTGCACGCATAACTCCGAGCTTGCCGTATTCGTAAGTCAAGCCGCCTTGCATATAAGCGGTGTAGGGGGGAGTCAGGGGGCCGTCGCAGGACAGCTCGTTTGTTGCTCCCGTGATGAACGTACCTGCCGCCATAATCTCGGGGTGGGGGTATCCCGGCATATCACCAGGCTCAGGAATGCAATATGACTCGACGGGTGAGCCCATTTGAATGCCCTTGCAGAATTTTATGAGCTTATCAGCCGAATGAAGATTCATTGTTTGAACAATGTCCGTACGCTTTTCGTCGTATCTTGGCGAAATTTCATCAAAGCCCGAAAGCTCAAGCATTCTTGCGGCAAATACCATTGATTTCAAGGTCGAAGCAACAGCGGCAGGTGCCATAAAGAAGCCCTTGTAAAACGAGGCGAGCTGGTTGAAGTTTGCACCGAGATCCTTTCCTACGCAAGGGGCGGAAAAACGCTCTGCGATGTCCTCTATTGTTCTTTTCGTGCCTACGCAGTATGCTCCGCTGACGGCAAAGCCTGCACCGAGGTTCTTCATCATCGACCCGACAAAAACGTCAGCTCCGACGTCTGTGGGCTCTCTATCCTCTGTAAACTCGCCATAGCAGTTGTCTACCATTACGACGGTGTCGGGGCTGACCTCCTTTACCGCCTTTACGGCTTTTTCTATTTGTGCTATTGTAAGGCTCTTTCTTTGAGAATATCCGCGGCTACGCTGTATTGCCGCAACTCTGACGTCACCTTTTGAAAGGCGAGCCTTGATGGCTTCAATGTCAAATTCTCCGTCCTTTAGGTCGATTTGCTCATAAATTACGCCGTTTTTAATAAGAGAATTTCTGCTATTACCAGCTGTTCCTATTACGCTTTTGAGCGTGTCGTACGGCTCGCCTGAAATATATACGAGCACCTCGCCGTGCTTCAAAAGCCCGCCGAGGGTCACGGCAAGAGCGTGAGTACCCGACATCAGCTGTGGACGGACGAGTGCGTCCTCTGCACCGAAGACACGTGCGTATATTTCTTCGAGCTTGTCTCTGCCTGAATCCGTATAGCCGTAGCCCGTTATTTCAAGGAAATCTGCGGTGGATACTCTTGCCTCTTGAAATGCGGTGAGAATTTTTGCAGAGCAGATCAGTGCATTTTCCTCAATTTTTTCAAAAACACTCCTGCAGTCCGCCTCTGCCTGCCTTGCAAGAGCGGCGGTTTCTTCGCTGATTTTATATCCGTAATACATTTTCCGTATACTTCCTTTTTTAATCACTTTATCAACGTCAATTATTGTATCATAAATAACACCTTAAATCAAGTCCGAAAGGTAAAAAAGTCGAAAACAAACCGCAGAACTCGAAAATTCTGCGGTTTATCTTACATATTTGCAACCTTAATGCGGTTAAGTGCACGGGAGAGCCTTGCTTCTGCCTTGCTGATTTCAGCATCACTTTTAGCCGCTCGGAGCATTTGCTCTGCACGCTCCTTTGACCGTTCTGCACGCCTTACGTCGATTTTGTCAGCGAACTCAAAGGTTGTAGCGGCGATTTTTACCTCGTTTTGGGTAACGGAAAGGATTCCTCCCGCTGCAGATGCCAAGCGTTCTGTGCCGCCTTTCTTGATTCTGACTCTGCCTGTTGCCACGGAAGCGACAAGGTCGGTGTGACCATAGAGGATTTCCACGTCACCGTCGGAGGTCTTAACAAGCACACTTTCCACCGTGCCGCAATATTCGACACCGTCGGGGGTTGCAATTTCAAGATGGAATTCTCTCATCTGAAATCACCTCAGGCCTGGGCCTTGATTTTCTTTGCCTTTTCAACTGCCTCGTCAATAGTTCCGACAAAGAGGAATGCAGACTCGGGCAAATCATCGTGCTTGCCGTCAAGAATTTCACGGAAGCCCCTTATGGTTTCCTTAACGGGGACGTAGCGTCCCTCCATACCCGTAAACTGCTCAGCAACGGAGAAGGGCTGGGAGAGGAAACGCTGAATTTTTCTTGCTCTGTTTACGGTGAGCTTGTCTTCCTCGGAAAGCTCATCCATACCCATAATTGCGATGATGTCTTGAAGCTCCTTATATCTTTGAAGAACCTCTTGAACCTCACGTGCAACCTCGTAATGCTCGATTCCTACAACGTCGGGGGAAAGAATCCTCGATGTCGAATCAAGAGGGTCAACGGCGGGGTAGATACCGAGTGAGGCAATGCTTCTTGAAAGCACCGTCGTAGCGTCAAGATGCGCAAACGTTGTTGCGGGGGCGGGGTCAGTCAGGTCGTCCGCAGGCACGTAAACTGCCTGAACCGACGTGATAGAGCCTCTTTTGGTTGAGGTAATACGCTCTTGGAGGGCACCCATCTCCGTTGCCAGCGTGGGCTGGTATCCAACGGCGGAGGGCATACGTCCGAGCAGGGCTGAAACCTCGGAGCCTGCCTGAGTAAATCTGTAAATGTTGTCGATGAAGAGAAGCACGTCCTGCCCCTCCTTGTCACGGAAATATTCCGCCATCGTAAGACCGGAGAGGGCAACTCTCATTCTTGCTCCCGGCGGCTCGTTCATCTGACCGTAAACAAGTGCGGTCTTGGAAAGAACTCCGGATTCCATCATTTCGTTATAAAGGTCGTTTCCCTCACGGGTACGCTCACCGACACCTGTAAAGACGGAGATACCACCGTGTTGCTTTGCAACGTTGTTGATAAGCTCCATTATAAGCACGGTTTTTCCAACGCCGGCACCGCCGAAAAGACCTATCTTTCCGCCCTTTGCATAAGGAGCGATGAGGTCTACGACCTTTATGCCTGTTTCAAGGATTTCCGTCGTGCTTTCTTGTTCTGAATAGGCGGGCGGGTCTCTGTGGATGCACCATCTCTCGCTCGCTTCGGGAGCGGGCTTGTTGTCTATTGGCTCACCGAGAAGATTGAAGATTCTGCCGAGGGTTTTGCTTCCGACGGGGACGGTGATACCCGTGCCCGTGTCTACAGCGTCGATTCCTCTTGCAAGACCGTCTGTCGAGGACATTGCAATGCAGCGTACGGTGTCGTCTCCGAGCTGGGAGGCAACCTCGCACACGATTTTTCTGTCCTCATATAAAATCTCGATGGCGTTAAGTAGGTCGGGCAGCTTTCCGTTTTCGAACTTGACGTCTACGACAGGTCCTATAATTTGAACGACCTTTCCTATATTTTTTTCCATTTAATCTTACCGAATTCCTTTCCCGCATCAAAGGGCCTCGGCACCCGAGACGATTTCTGTGATCTCCTGGGTGATGACCGATTGACGTGCACGGTTGTATTTAAGCATAAGACTGTCTATCATTTCAGATGCATTCTTGTTTGCGGCATTCATTGACGTGCGTCTTGCACCCGATTCCGAGGCGAGTGCCTCGCATACCGCAGACCAAATGGCACCGCCGATGTAGTCGGGCATAATTTTTGTAAGAAACGCCTCGGGGTCCTCCTCAAGCAGAGGCTCCTGCACACTTGCCGCCGACACCTCTTCGTTAACCGAAAGCGGAAGAATCGTTTCGCACGTCGGCACTTGTGAAATCATAGACTTGAATTTTGTATAAACGAGAATTACACGTCCTATTTTTTCTTCCAAAACGAGCGTGACAATCCTTTTTGCCGCATCAAGACACTCCCCAACCCCTATATCCGATATGGAAAAAAGACCCATATCGAGCATTTCGAGAGAACGGCGAGAGTAGTATTCGTGCGTCTTTTTGCCTATGGGCAGAATTACTGTATCCTCGGGATTGATACTGAGAGATGTAACGGTGCGCCAAACGTTTGCGTTATATCCTCCTGCAAGACCTCTGTCACCTGCAAGGACGACAACGAGGGTCTTTTTGCTCCTCTCTGCGGCAAACACACATTCGGCAAAGCCATCAACCTGACTGACGCTTTTAATAGCTCGGTCAAGCAAATTTCGGAACGGGCGAGCACGCTCGACACGCTCCTTGGCACGACGCAGCTTTGACGTAGCAACAAGCTCCATAGCCTTTGTGATTTGCATTGTGCTGCGTACGCTTTTCATTCGTGCCTTTATATCATTCATTGAAGCACCTGCCATACTGTGTCTCCCTTAAGCCTCGGTCGCTTCTTTTCCGAGAAACTTGTTCTTGCAGGCGATGATAGCGGAGCGTAGCTCATCTGCATTTTCATCGGTGAGGACACCTGTCTCTCTTATGGAAGAAAGCAGGGCATCATTCGTAGCGACAAGGTGCTCGCAAAGCTCACGCTCAAAGTGCTTGATGTCATCAACCTCAATGTCGGAGAGCAGGTTGTTTACAACTGCGAAAATCACAGAAACCTGAAGCTCGACTGCCATAGGTGCGTTTCTTTCCTGCTTTAAGACCTCAACGATTCTCTGACCTTGAGCAAGTCTTGCCTTTGTGTCGGCATCAAGGTCGGAGCCGAACTGAGCAAAGCCCTGCAATTCACGGTACTGGGAATAAAGGAGCTTCAGCGTTCCCGCAACCTTTTTCATAGCCTTGATTTGTGCATTTCCGCCAACTCGTGAAACCGAGATACCGGGGTTGACGGCGGGGCGGACACCTGAGTGGAACAGCTCTGATTCAAGGAATATCTGTCCGTCTGTAATGGAGATGACGTTTGTGGGAATATATGCCGAAACGTCGCCCGCCTGCGTTTCAATAATAGGAAGTGCGGTGAGCGAGCCTCCGCCGTATTCAGGTGCAAGGCGTGCCGCACGCTCAAGAAGTCTTGAATGCAGGTAGAATACGTCACCGGGGTAAGCCTCTCTGCCCGGAGGACGTCTTATAAGAAGCGAAAGTGCTCTGTATGCTACTGCGTGCTTTGAAAGGTCGTCATAGACGATAAGCACGTCACGTCCCGAATCCATAAAGTATTCACCCATAGTGCAGCCCGAGTAGGGAGCGATGTATTGCAGGGGTGCGGAATCCGACGCCGTTGCCGCAACGACGATAGTGTAGTCCATAGCACCGTTTTTATAAAGGGTGTCAACGACGTTTGTAACCGTGGACTGCTTCTGTCCTATGGCAACGTAGATACAAATAACGTCCTTGCCCTTTTGATTTATAATTGTGTCTGTCGCAATAACGGTTTTACCCGTCTGTCTGTCACCGACAATAAGCTCACGCTGTCCTCGTCCTATGGGAATCATAGAGTCTATCGCCTTTATACCCGTCTGAAGAGGAACGGAAACGGACTTTCTTTCGATAATTCCGTATGCACGTCTTTCAATAGGGCGAAATTCCGCAGATTCTATCGGACCCTTTGAATCAATGGGCTGACCGAGTGCGTTTACAACTCTTCCGATAAGGCTCTCGCCGACAGGAACCGAAACAACTCTGCCCGTACGCTTTACAAGGCTTCCCTCGCTGATTCCGACGTCGCTTCCGAGCAAAACCGCACTGACAAAGGTCTCCTCAAGGTTAAGTGCCATACCGAACGTTCCGTTGGAAAATTCAAGCAGCTCGTTTGCCTTGCACTTATCAAGACCGTGAACCTTGGAAATACCGTCGCCGACAGAGATGACGTAGCCGATCTCGTCCTGCTCGGTTTTCTTCGAGTAGTTTTTGATCTGCTCTTTTATAATTTTGCTGATATCATCTATTCCGGATTGCATTTTATCACCAACTTTGTTTTAAATTATCACACTGCGAAGCGTGCTTTCAAATTTTTCGAGCCTCGTTTTGAGCGAGCCGTCGAGCTGAAGCCCCGAATAACGCAGCTTCATACCGCCAATAAGAGTCTTGTCAACGGTATTTTTAATTATTATTGTTTTTTTCGTAATTTTCTCAAGCCTCGTCTTCAAGGCATCAAGCTGCCCCTCTGTCATCGGGACGGCACTGACCGCCTCCACACGCTCGATTCCCCTCGCCTCGTCGTAAAGGGACGAATAAGCGGCGGCAAGCTTTGAAAATGCGTAAGCATTACGCTTTTCGGAGAGCATTTTCAAAAGATTTTTTACGTGCTCAGAGACGGACGAAAACGCCTCGTCAATAAGGGCAAGCCGCTCCTCCTTTGAGAGGGCGGGTGTGTCGAGCAGATTTACGTACTC
>JAZOQA010000070.1:0-42075 GCA_045655765.1 Eubacteriales bacterium
TAATGACCCCCATTGTAATTGTAAATACCAAACGTATAAAAGCCATTTGATGATGTATCCTCTTTGTATTTCAATAGGGCGTTTCCGAGAGCTGTACCGCTTACGTTAAAATAGAGCTTATTAGGAAAAGCAGACTTAAAATTTTCTTCACCATAATTCTCGTAATCAGATGGAAAAGCATATATATATATACCTTCATAATCCTCGGGATTTACTACGTCCCAATGTAAATCAAGGGTAGTCTTTTCTTTTAAATATTGAGTAGAACTTGCAGCACTTGCGGTGCAAGTATTGAATAAAAGAACGAAGCCGAGGACAGCTACAATAACTGCTATTATTTTTCTCATATATTTTCCTTTCATAAAAAAGCTCGGTTAAGTCTTAAAGACGTAGCCGAGCTTCTTTTTTTAGCCTGCCTTATCAGTAAACTTGCGGAGCATCTTGGCACCAAGACCGACACCGAGGAACATAAGACCCCAAGCGGCTATATTAGATATACCGCCGTCAGCGGAGACAAAAAGAGCGTCAAACGTATTGCCGATAGTGCTCGCTATGCCTGTGAGAAGAGAGCCAAACGAGTCTACAACAGTGCTGACAGCACCGCCAATAAATGAATTGCCTTCCATTGTTTTTATCCTTTCTTAAATGTTATAACCGACCTATAAGAGCCGTTTTCTTTTACGTTGAATAGACGGCACGTGCTACCAAGAAGTTTAGCCTCGGAAATATTGTTTTTTTCGAGATGTTCCGCAGATACAAAGCCATTGTAAGTTTGCATACCGACAAACAAATCATCTTTAGGCTCTTCTGTTATAAGAGAGACGTAAAAGAGCGTTTTATCAGACTTTGCTATTTTTTTATAGCCTATAACTTCAAACGTTGTCATTCTGATTTTTTTCCTCTCTCTTTTTCTTGATAATGCGGTGAACGTTGCCGGCCACAACGTAGCCGATATAAAGCGAAGCTCCACAAAGAGCTAATGCGAGAAATGTACCCATAGGCACCCCTTTTTTTAAAAGTTTTTGTAGCTACGAATAGAGTATAGCACAGTTTTTTCACTTTTGTCCCCTTTTTTGAGGTATAATGATATTTGTTCTTTCATTATAGGGGTGAAAATGAAAAAATCTTTTAGTTGTTCGCACTTATTATACATAGGCGAACAAGAAAGCCCTTGCATACCAACCGCACCAACCCCGAGAGGGGCGAGTACGGTCAGCATTCAAGGGCTGTGACTTGGTGTTTATAAGGTAAATATCAGGGGGCAAAGGCTCTTAATGAGCATTCGCCCCCTTGCCTATAAATTGTAAACAATAGTCAGTGTCAACTCTCTCAACGGCTTGTAAACTCCCGTGAGATGACTTTACAAGGCGTTAAAGACTTGCCACCGCCTATTGACTATCAAGGGGAGTTATGCTATACTCGTACCGAGGGGGTGATGAACGTGAGGCTTGCTTGGGCTGTTTTAGCCGTGATTAAGCGGTTGAAAAAGAAAAAGCACACCGCAGACTACATATTAGGCGTTGTCTGCGATATGCTCAAATCGTACGGCAAGTAAATGCCGTTGAGTGGGGGATTGCCGTCCCCCGCTCTTTCATTATACCTCAAAAAGAGAACTTTGTCAAGCGTTTTTATAAAACAACCTTTTCTATGGTAAATTCATAGACGCAGCTACGTCCACGTTGGACTATTTTTTTTGCGTATTCATAGCTGATATGTAAGTAGTCGGAAAGCTCGGTTATACTCTCAACAAGATATATAGGAAGATACGGAGCTTCAAGGGAATAGAGAACGTAAACGTAGTTTTTCATATAAATTTAAATCGCCTTTCATAAGGTTGTATTAGTTTTGTAAGGTGAATTATGAAGGTAAATATATCAAGGTAAAGGGATAAGCTGGAAGAAAGGAGCTTGTCCTTGTATTTTTTTCGTGTAGGATTTGACATTTTAGAAAACACCGAGGTCAATTCATCTGTCGGTAGCAGGCTCAAAGCGTAGACTTGCCAATCATCACTTGCCACAGGGCTACGTATCTTAACAGAATTTAAATGCGTGACACACCTTTCAAGCTCTTCAAGGCTTTTAGTGTCGTTATAAGGGGGCAAAGAAAGCCAAGAGCCTTTTAGAGAACATTCAACACGTAGAGTGTTTTTTGCATAGGTGTCGTTTTCAAGGTCTTTTTGATATACTTTAACACGACCACTTTCTTTTTGTCTTGGAGAAACGTAAAGCGTTTTGTTGTGAATTTTGCCGTAGGTCATAACATCAGCTTTGGTATCAAGGTATACGTTAGCTATATCTACGTTAGGCAAATCATAGGCTATATCAAGGCTTTTTATATCAATAAGTTGAAACACGAACGTATCGCAGAAGCTCTGCCATATTTCAGCACCCGATTTGTTCGGGTTGTATTCTACCATAAATCTATTAGGTTGTTCTTTGGTGTTAACGTCACCATTAAACCACCACGAGATATAGAACACACCGTCCTTGCTATCTTTACGTTTGAGAGCGTAGGAAAACCTATACTTAAAGAGGGCAAGACTTTCGTTCTCAGAAATAGCATCATAAGGGCTATAAGACATAGTACGAAGCGTCTCAATCCAAGAAATGATATGTACTTTGTTGAAATCGTGACGTTTTTTGTCAAGCTTGCCGACAAGCTTTATCTTATCGAGAGAATACGTGTATTCCATAACCCACTCCGCAATTAACCATTTTTTTCTGTGGGTCGCAAGCTCCATTGTGTCCTCAAAAAAATTTACAAAATCACAATTTTGTATAGCAACGTATCAATGAAAAAAAGGCACTCAACGTGAGTGCCTTTTCGCCTATTGTTGTTATACAAAACAATGATTGATTTTGTATAATTGCGGTTCAATATAAATACAGCTGATAACTATCGCCCTTTTCTTTCGATCCTTCTGTTTCTATCCTAATAGCTTTTTATTTTCCTAGAAAAAACGAAGAATTTTTGTAGGAAAACTGAAGATCACGCTTTAGCTAATTCACGAAAAAAAACAGGGACAAAGCTGTTTTAGCCCTGCCCTGCTTTTATGTTAAGTTATTCCTTTACGAATTCGTCGTAAATGGCTTTAAGTGCTGTGATATAATCATTAGACTCTACACCCACGATTATATTAAGCTCACAAGAACCTTGATCGATCATACGAACATTCACGCCTGCGTTTGCAAGTGCGGTGAAAATGCGTGCCGCAGTTCCCTTCGCTTTGACCATACTGCGTCCAACTATTGCAATCAAGGCAAGATTTTCCTCAACCGAGATATTTTCAGGATTTACAACCTTGCATATGCCAGCCATAATGTCTGCACGCTTGTTCATAAGCTCCTTTGTGGAAACCACAACAGACATAGTGTCAATTCCTGACGGAAAATGCTCAAATGAAATTCCGTTCTCCTCAATGACCTGAAGCACACGTCTACCAAAGCCAAGCTCGGAATTCATCATATCCTTTTCGATAGTTATTGTGGAAAATCCGGTCTTTCCTGCAATACCTGTGATTATATTCTCGCTGATCGTGTCCGTCTCAGGAACGATAAGAGTTCCCTTGTCCTCGGGACGGTTGGTATTTCTAATATTAATCGGAATTTTTGAATAACGAACCGGGAAAATCGCATCCTCGTGCAAAACCGTAGCACCCATATAGGAAAGCTCTCTTAGCTCCCTATATGTAATGATGTCAATAGGCTTTGGATTGGAAATGCATCGGGGGTCTGCCATAAGGAAGCCGGAAACGTCTGTCCAGTTCTCATAAAGAGTTGCAGACGCTGCCCTTGCCACAATGGAACCTGTAATATCTGATCCGCCACGTGAAAACGTCTTGATGGTTCCGTTTGGCATAGAGCCGTAAAATCCGGGTATTACCGCATATTCGTGCTTCGAGAGATAGTCTCTTAGAATGTCATTGGTTTTTTCCGAATCAAAGGTACCGTCATCCTTAAAGAAAATCACATTTTTCGCATCTACGAAATCAAAGCCGAGATATTTTGCAAGAATCATTGCATTAAGATATTCACCTCTTGATGCAATGTAGTCCCTACCCGTGTTGTGTAAAAACGAACGTCTGATTTTTTCAAAAACCTCGGAAAGATCAAAGTCTAACTCAAGATCCTTGATGATATCGTTATACCGCTGCTTAATCTTCTCAAAAACTTCCGTGATGTCTTCGTCATTAAATGCAAGCTCATAGCATTCATAAAGGAGGTCTGTAACCTTTATATCGCTGCTCATACGCTTTCCCGGGGCAGAAGCAACAACATATCTTCTTTCAGGCTCACTCTTGATTATTGCTGCAACCTGACGAAAATGGTCTGCATCAGCAAGTGAGCTACCTCCAAATTTCAAAACCTTTAAGCTCATTTTCTTCTCCTGATAGTGTGATTTAGTATAATATTTATACAGTATATATTATATGAAAAAAGTCCCCTTTTGTCAAGTGTAAATTTTACAAATTCAAGGAGCATAAGGCTTAAAAATAAAAAACGGCTTAATTAAAAGCCGCTTTTCCATAAAATCATAAATCGTCAGCATCTTGCACAGGTTTTTCATAAGGATTGTCCGGTACGCCCGTCCACATTCCGAGCGGGTCGGTCTTTATAGAAGAGTCTGCTAAGTCAAGAACAGCGGTGTCTTTTACAATTTTATTTATACTTTTTTCTTTTCTTTCGTTTTTCACTTTGTTCCTCCGTTTTCTTTTATATTATTATTTCCGAAAAAACAAAAATAATAACAAAAAAAGCACCGCTATTGCGGTGCTTCGAGTGTGGCGGAGAGAAAGGGATTGCGATTCTCGTGCGAACTGCGCACTCGGTCATTCGTGGCTCTGACAGCCGTTTAGGCTGTCATTCACTACCACTCCTACTTCGAATCCCTTTCTTTTTTTATGAAAAAAGCACCGCTATTGCGGTGCTTCGAGTGTGGCGGAGAGAAAGGGATTCGAACCCTTGATACCGTTTAGGGTATACACGATTTCCAGTCGTGCGCCTTAGACCAACTCGGCCATCTCTCCACGGACTTCTATATTATATCAAACATTTTTTCAAAAGTCAATAGGTTTTATACAAAAAAATTGGAATTTGAAGTTTTTTTGAAAACAAGCTTTTAAAGCTGATTTTCCGCATTTTAATTTGCTTTCATCCTTAAATTAAATGTCCGCCCCGAAAGGAGCGGACATCCGTTTATTTAAAAGCTACTGATCTCTTTTCGCCTCTGCGATAATCTTGTCGGTAAGGCTCTGAGGAACTTCATCATATCTGATGAAATCGAAGTCAAAGCGTCCCCTGCCCTGAGTTGCCGCACGAAGTGCAATTACGTAATCGGTCATCTCAGCAAACGGAACCTCTGCAAGCACGACCTGCGTGCCCTCCTCTGCGGGGTCAATTCCCATAACTCTGCCACGACGCTTGTTAAGGTCTCCCATTACGTCTCCAACGTAGCTGTCAGGAATGTAAACCTTAAGAGCACCGACAGGCTCAAGAAGCACAGGATTTGCCTGAGGAAGACCCTCGCGGTAAGCAATGGCAGCTGCAAGCTTGAACGAAATTTCGTTAGAGTCTACGTCGTGATATGAGCCATCATAAAGGTTTGCCGCAAGGTTTACAACAGGATAGCCTGCAAGCACGCCCTTTTGCATACATTCACGAAGACCTGCCTCAACCGCAGGGAAGAAGTTCTTGGGTACGGCGCCGCCGAATACGCTCTCTGTGAACGTAAGCCCCTCTTCGGTGCCTGGAGAGAATGTGATTTTTACGTGTCCATACTGACCTGAACCGCCCGACTGCTTCTTATGCTTTCCTTCTACGTCAACCTTTTTCTTGATAGTTTCACGGTAAGCAAGACGAGGCTTTGTAAGCTCTACGTTCGCACCGAAGCGATTTTTGAGCTTGGAAACAACGATATCAAGGTGTATATCGCCAAGACCGGAAACTGTAAGCTGCTTAGTCTCCGAATTGTTCTCATACTTAATAGTCATATCCTCTTCAAGAATACGTGTCATACCTGAAGAAATTCTATCCTCATCGCCCTTTGCCTTAGGTGCGATAGCCATTGTATAATAAGGACGGGGGTACTTTACGGGAGCATACTTGATGTTTTGTGAGGAGGTGGTGAGGGTGTCATTCGTATTTGTTGAAGCAAGCTTTGCTGTAACGCCGATATCTCCGCAAGCAAGTGAATCGACATCAATTTGCTTTTTGCCTCTAAGAATGAAAATCTTATTAAGCTTTTCGCTTTGACCTGTAGTAGTGTTGCGAAGCGTCATATCACGCTTAAGAGTACCGTTCATAACCTTAAAGAACGACATCTTACCAACGAACGGATCGGCAACGGTCTTGAATACGAAAAGAGAAGTATCGGCCGACTCAGGATCTACTGTAATTTCAGATCCGTCCTCAAGGTGCTCTACCTTACGTGCAGTAGGTCTTGGGAAGGATTCTGCTATAGTGTCAAGGAAAGTCTTGATTCCCCAATTTTTAAGTGCTGCACCGCAGAATACGGGAACGATGTCACCCTTGATAATACCCTGATGTATAGCCTCAAGAGCCTCTTCACGTGATATAGGCTCCTCGTTAAAGAATTTTTCCATAAGCTCATCGCTGGTTTGTGCAATCGCTTCAAGGAGTATGTTGTGATACTCGGCACAAACGTCCGCAAATTTCTCGGGAATGGCACTTTTTATGTATTCACCCGTGGACTTTTCAAAGGTGTAAACACACATCTCTACAAGGTTTCCAAATCCGATAACGGTATCGCCGTCAATTATAGGTATCTGAATGGGACAAACGTTAAGTCCATACTTTTCTCTTATAGCTCCGAAGACCTTATAAAATCTCGCCTCGCCGTCGTCAAAGCGGTTAATGAAGAACGCCTTGGGTATTCTCGCTTCTGTAGCAAGATTCCAGGCAAGCTCGGTTCCGACCTCAATACCCGCCTTGCCGTCTACAACTATAATAGCGGCGTCAGCAGCTCTTACACATTGACGTGCTTCTGCCTCGAAATCGAAGAAGCCGGGGGTGTCGAGTATATTTATTTTGGTTCCGTTCCAAAGCATAGGAGCTGTGGCAGACGTGACTGAATATCCACGCTTAATCTCCTCAGGGTCATAGTCACAAACGGTGTTTCCGTCAGCGACATTTCCAAGACGGTCTGTAAGACTTGAAATATAAAGCATAGACTCGACAAGAGAGGTCTTTCCTCCGCCGCTATGACCGAGCAGTGCCACGTTTCTGATTGCTTTTGTGTAAACCTGTTCCATAAATTTGCGTTCTCCTTTTAGTAAAATCGATGCAAATGCGATGGATTTCGCATTGACATTATATATAAATTATACAATATTATAAGACTGATTTCAAGTAATTTCCTTCAAGATTTCGGCTATTGAATGTAGAAAAAAAAAGCTCAAGTTTATGCATAATGCACAAATTTGAGCTTAAAATATGAATTTTATTGATTGTTTGGACGAGTTTTCATATGTACGAGAACCTCGTAAATGTTGCCGACACCGCAAAGCTCCACTCCGTTTGGCACCTTTAAGTTCTTTTGGAAATTTTTTTTGGGAATGATGATTTTTGTAAATCCGAGTCTTACTGCCTCTTTAACTCTGTAATCTATATGAGATACCGCACGCACCTCACCCGAGAGTCCAATCTCACCGAACGCTATGACGTCATCGGAAATAATTCTGTCCGTAATTCCGCTGATCAGTGCCATAGCGATTGAGAGGTCAGCGCTTGGTTCATTAAGATGTAGACCGCCCGCAACGTTTAAATAAATATCATTCTCATAGAATTTCAGCCCCATACGCTTTTCAAGCACGGCAATAAGCAGGCACATACGGTTGTAATCAAAGCCGTCCGCTGTTCTTTTTGCAGTGGGATAAACGCTTTTTGCTACGAGAGATTGAATTTCCGTGATAATCGGACGAGTACCCTGAATAACACAGCCGGCACACGAACCGCTCGTATTCTTTGGTCTTTCCGCCATTACAACCTCGCTTGGATTAGGTATTTCAACAAGTCCTGCATCGCCCATTTCAAAAACGCCAATTTCGTTGGTTGAGCCGTATCTGTTTTTAATCGCCCTTATAATTCTGTATGAATTTGTACGTTCTCCCTCAAAATAAAGAACCGCATCAACCATATGCTCAAGGAATTTAGGGCCTGAAATTCCGCCCTCCTTGTTTACGTGACCTACAAGAAATACCGCCGCTCCGTAGGTTTTTGCATAATTTATAAAGGTCATTGCACCCTCACGCACTTGAGTAATGCTACCGGGGGCTGATGAAAATTTATAAGATGAAAGAGTTTGCACCGAGTCTATTATAATAACCTCAGGCTTTATGCGTTCACACTCCGAAAGTATGGCATCTGTGTCCGTCTCGGTGAGAATATACAAGGACTCACAAGCAATCCCGAGACGCTCCGCACGCATTTTAAGCTGTCCCTTTGATTCCTCCCCCGAAACGTAAAGAACCTTGCGGGTTCTTGCAAGCTCGGAGCAAATTTGAAGAAGAAGCGTAGACTTTCCTATTCCCGGCTCGCCCGAAAGAAGCACCGCAGACCTGTCAACAAGCCCGCCGCCAAGCACTCTGTCAAGCTCATTCATACCCGTCAGAGTCCTCATATAATCGGGAAGCCCAAGCTCCGAGAGCAACTCTGCTTTATCGGAAGATGCGATTCTGCCTCTGTTTATTTCACTATTTTTTGCTTTTTGTTCCAAAACCTCCTCGTCAAAGCTATCCCAAGCAAGGCAATCCGGACATTTTCCGAGCCATTTAGGGCTAGTTGATCCGCATTCACGGCAGACGAAGATTTTTTTCGGTCCTTTCATTTTAAAACTCCCGCTGTTTGATTATTTTCCTTCTATATATTCTATAATACCACAAACAATCGCAAAACTCAATTCTTTTTGATATTCTTTTTTAGAAAGTTTTTCACACTCATCTTTGTTTGTTATAAAACCGCATTCTATAAGCACAGACGTAGGCTCGGAATTTTCAAGCACGTATAGCCCTCTGCCCTCCTTTACCACTCTGTTGTTGTCATTTTGCAAAAGAGAGCGTACGCTTGACTGAATTTTACCTGCAAGTGCCGAGCTCTCGGAATCTGATGGCGTATAATAGACCTGAAGACCGCTGTACTTGGCCTCCGAATATGAATTCATATGCACACTGACAAATAAAGCATTTTTATAATTGTTTGCAATTTTGCAGCGATTTTTCAGGTCGGAAATCTTTCTTATCCCCTTAATATTTTCTTCCTCTGTATAAAGGAGCTTATCCTCCGTCCTTGTGTACACGGCAGTATACCCCTTTTCTTCAAGACGTGCACCTATTTCAAGTGCAAGAGCAAGGTTCAAATCCTTTTCATACACACCACCAACACCCACAGCTCCGCAATCCTCTCCTCCGTGTCCGGCATCAATTACAACAATTTTCGATTCATCGGGTTGATTTAGAGCATCGAGGTAAAGACCTTTTTCGTATCTTGCTTCAACGACAGAAAAAGAGAACGCAACAAGTAAAACAGCAACAAGCATTACAGTCAAAATACGTTTGGTTCTGTAAAACGCTTTTGCACTAATTATATACCACCGCATAAAAAAACCTCCATAATAAAATTATACCAAACGGTGTTTGTATAACTATATGGAGATTTTTTTGTGAATATTACTTTTTCTTTGCATCAGCGTGTCCGCCAAAGAGCTTTTTTTCCTTATATCCAAAGGAATATCCAAGCTGCGTCACAAAAATCGGAATAATACCGGTGAGCATATATCCGAACGATACAAGGGCGTTATGTACGGTATCACCATATTGGGAGGCAAAGGCAAAAATGCTTTCAACAATTCCGTTGTAAATCATCATTGTGAATTTTGCAATCAGGCAGAAGACTCCTCCGATAGTCATAATTACTCCGTCACTTCCCGAAAGCGCACTTATGAGCAAGCAAATTCCGGCAACTCCCGCAAAAAGAAAGTTGGGAATATTTGCAAAAAGCGACAGAACAATTCCCTTTTTAGTATACGGCTCCAAGCGACCGGCATCAACCGATAGTCTGTCCTTTGCACCAAGGTCCCACGCCATAGTATATATCAGTACGCTGAAAAACAAGGTGGTGAAGACAGAAACACCGACCTTCAACACAACAGATTCACTGATGCTGATAAGGGGTGTCATTATTATAAATGAAAAAACATTAATTCCTATTTGATTAAGATAAAGCTTTACAATGTCGTAGGAATGCTTTTTTGCTATTGACATAGATACCTCTTGGCTAAGAATTATATTTTCTATTCTAACATAAATTTTTAAAAAAACAAGATAAAAATAAAAAAGTTTACAGTTTATCCACTAATGTTAAAAAATATTTTGTATAATATAAGTTAGAAAAGTGTCACATAAATAAAATTTAAGGAAAACAAAAAAATGTCTGTTCTAACCTTTAAAAGCTCAGAATTCAAGACTTTTCCGAGTGTTCTTCGGGACTATGCCTCGTATATGTCCGCAATAAAAGGCAACGCTGAGAAAACAATATGCGAGTATCTTCTGGATTTACGCACTTTTTTTCGTTATATTATAATGAAGAAAGGTGGGGAGGAACTCAAGGCGGATAAATTTGAAAAAATTTCAATCTCCGAGATTACAATAGAAGACGTGCGAGAGGTTACACCGCAAATTATTATCGACTACCTGATGTACGCAGGCTTTGAAAGAGAAAACAGCCCTACCACAAGAATGCGTAAATTAAGTGCGCTTCGATCTTTTTTCCGATATATGCATTCAAAAAGGCATTACATAGACACAAATCCAACAGCCGACATTGATGCTCCAAAAAAACGCTCTGCTCTGCCGAAATTTTTAACGCTTGAGGAATCGGTACGTCTGCTTGAAACCGTAAAGAATGACACCTATTCAAAAACAAGTGTCAGAGATTTCACGATCATTACGCTGTTTTTAAATACCGGAATGCGTTTGTCCGAGCTTGTAGGACTTAATGTTGAGAGCTTCGATTCGGAGCTTACAACCGTAAAAGTGCTTGGAAAAGGAAGCAAGGAGCGTATAATCTATCTCAACAAAGCGGCTCGAGATGCACTTATTAAATATTTGAGAGAAAGACTTGATCCAAAGTTTGTACGCACAGGAATTAACGCACTGTTTTTGAGTAGGCTTGAAAAAAGGATTTCTGAGAAAACGGTGCAATGGGTAGTATATAAATATTTAAACCTTGCGGGTCTCGGCTCTAAAAAGCTCTCCGTGCATAAGCTCCGTCATACGGCCGCAACCCTGATGTATCAATCCGGCAAGGTTGACATCCGTGTTCTCAAAGACATTCTCGGACACGAGCAGCTCAATACAACACAAATATATACCCACCTTGTTAACCGCAATCTTGAGGATGCTATGGACAACAATCCCCTCGCTGACATAAAGATTAAAAAGATCGATATCGATAATTCTGCCGAAAATTAAACATCATTTTAGAGGTTTTATATGACTTTTGGTGAAAAAATTAAGTATGAACGTAAAAAACGCAAGCTTACGCAAAAGGAGCTTGCGGGAAATAAAATTACAAGAAATATGATAAGTCTCATAGAAAAGGATCTTGCAAATCCATCTCTTGAGACCCTGAAGCATATTTCAGAAAAGCTCGACCTTCCGCTATCGTATTTGGTATCCGACGGAGACGATGCGTTTTTCTATGCAAAAAGGGAGGCGTTTGAGGGGATAAGGTCGGCGTATATTTCAAAGAACTTCCCCGTTGTAGTTTCAAAAATCGAAAAGCTTGAGAAGCTTGATGACGAGCTTACTCTGATGCTTGCCGACTCACATCTTGAAATCGGAAAAAAGGCTCTTCTTGTCGGCTCTCTTTTCACTGCAGCAAAGCACCTGAAAAAAGCCGTCTCTCTTTGTGAGACAACGTGTCACTATACTGAAAGAATTCGTGCACTCTCGCAAATGTACCTTACCGTTTCGGAGAATATACAGTCTCCTCTGCTCGAGCTTGACACCGATAATTTCGAGACTGCAGCTACCGACGCTTTCGACGTGGAATTTTATAAATATCTGACGCTTGATTACGACTTTCCGTTCAAAAACAGCCTGTATGCAAGGCACCTCGAGGCAAAAAAGCTGATCAAAGAAAAAAACTACACCCTCGCCGCTCAAATTCTTGCACAAATCGATGAAGAAAACCGCCTCGGTCAATACAACGCTTATATGATTTTCGGAATATACAGCGACCTTGAAATTTGTTATAAACAACTCTGCGACTACAAAAACGCTTACAAATATTCAAGCAAACGCTTCTCAATGCTTGAGGGATTCAAAATTTAAAATTTTTCGCAACCGAACGCTCGGGTGCGTTTTATAATATTTTTTGACAAAACTCTTGACTTATTTCCGAAAAAATGGTATAGTATATTGGGTGAAAATTGGTAAAAATTCAAATTTAATCCGTTTTCATTTAATTCAGTTTTTTCAGTTATTTTTATGGAAGGAGAGATTTGCTGAAATTAAGCAAATCGGGAATTCGTTTTGGACAAATACACCAACACTCAACTCTGCACGCTTCCTAAGATGTCAGAGCTTCGCAAGGCTCTTTCAGAGAGCATTGGCGACGACGTCAAGCAGCAAATCGCACTACTCTTCGATGACGGAACCTTCATTGAGACAAGTGCGTATGCGAAGCGTGGCTTCTCCGAATTTTTCGCAACGGAGAAATCTAATGAATTCGAGAGCGTCATTACAGGATACGGCGCTGTCGACGGAAAGCTTGTCTTCGCTTTTGCCGAGGACGCATCAAGAATCGGAGGCTCTATTGACGAGCGTCACGCAAAGAAGATCTGTGATCTTTACGCTTTGGCTATGTCAAACGGTGCTCCCGTTGTAGGAATTTTCAATTCCAACGGTGCGGACATCTTCGCCGGCACGTCAGCTCTTGCGGCTTACGGCAGAATTATGACGGCAATCACCCGTGCATCAGGCGTTATTCCTCAGATTTCCATCGTTGCGGGAAAGTGCATCGGCACTACTGCGGCTATGGCTGCAATGTTTGACATCACTGTTAAGCTCGAGGGTGCTGAGCTTTACGTAACCTCCCCTGCTCTTACAGGTGCCTTTGGTGCACAGGATTCTATCGTTGCATTTACAGGTGCTATCAATCCCAGTTTTGAATACGTAAGAAGCCTTGTTTCTTTCCTTCCCGAGAACGCATCCTTGGGAGTTTGTCAATCCGACTGCACTGACAATCTCAACAGAAAGCTCGGGGACGTTGACCTATCAGGAGATGCACTTACAGCCATCTCGGTAATAGCTGACAACGGCATATACTACGAGCTCTCTCACGACTTTGCACCTGCTGCTACCACAGTTTTTGCTTCCGTTGGAGGAGTAAAGTGCGGTATTGTTGGCACATCCCGTTCTGTAAATGACGGAAAGCTTGATGCTGATGCGGCAACAAAAATTGCAGAGTTTGTAAACCTTTGCGACTCATTCTCTCTTCCCGTTGTAACGCTTGTTGATTCGGCAGGACTTGCAATCGACGAGAAAAACGAGGATAAATTTGCACCTAAGCTCGCAGGTCTTGCATTTGCTTATGCATCTGCTTCTTGTCCTAAGGTTACAGTAATTATGGGCCGTGCAATCGGTGCGTCATTCGTGCTTCTCGGTTCAAAATCGCTCGGAGCAGATCTCGTTTACTCGCTTGATACCGCAGAGATTGCTGCACTCACCGCAGACAGCGGCGTTGCCTTTGCTTGGGATAAGTACATCACCGAGGAAAAGACAAGAGAGCAGCTTGTTGAGGAATGGAAGATGAACGTCTCCTCCCCTGTAAATGCTGCGGCAAGCGGTGAAATTGACGATATAATCGATACAAACGAGCTTCGTGCAAGAATTTGCTCTGCACTCCTTATGCTTTCAGGCAAAAACACCTTTGCCGTTTAATTAATAGGAGGCACAAAATGAGCTTTTTATTAAACGTAGACTCTAACACAGATCTTGCTCCGCTCGACGCCCCCGGCTTTGAACCACAGACCGTTCTGCTCGGAATTTGCATAGTCTTCGCCGCTATTATTATAATTTGGTTCAGCCTTGTAGCTATCAAATTTTTCTTACACAATATTCAGCAAAGAAGACAAGCGGAAGCTGCCACACAGCCTAAAGCCACATTCGCACCGACAGAGTCGGTTGTTTCTGCACCGATACAGTCAAGCGACGATGAAATCATCGTAGCCATAGCGGCAGCGATTGCAGCGGCAGAGAGCGAAAATTCAGGACTTAAATTCAGAGTAGTCTCTTTCAGGAGAAGATGATTAATAATATTTGAAAGGAATTCAGCAATGAAAAAGTATAATATTACAGTAAACGGCACAACCTATGAGGTTGCTGTAGAAGAAGTTGGCGGTGCATCCTCTGCACCCGTATTTACCGCTCCCGTAGCAGCTCCCGCTCCCGTAGCAGCTCCTGCTCCCGCAGCAGCACCTAAGGCTCAGGCGGCTCCCACACCTGCTGCAGCTCCCGCCGGTGCAAATTCCGTTACCGCTCCTATGCCCGGCACAATTCTTGACATCAAGGTTAGTGCAGGTCAAGCAGTAAAGAAGGGTGACACCATCTGCGTTCTTGAGGCTATGAAGATGGAAAATGACATCCCCGCTCCCTGCGACGGTACTGTTGCATCCATCAACGTACAAAAGGGTGCTTCCGTTTCCGCAGGCGACCTTATCGCTTCTCTTAATTGACCCCTCACCCGAAAGTATAGGTAATTAAAATGGGCAATATTGGCGATACAATTTCAAATTTCCTTGAATCGACAGGTATCGCAAAGATGTTTGGAGAGGGCGGTTGATGTCCTCTCTATGCTCAGATAATTCAGAAAGGATGAATATAAATGTCTAAAGTTTTGATTACAGAAACCGTCCTCCGTGATGCACATCAGTCTCTTGCTGCAACACGTATGACGACGGAAGAAATGCTTCCCATACTTGACGATATGGACAAGGTTGGATATTATTCCCTTGAGGCTTGGGGCGGTGCGACCTTCGATTCCTGCCTCCGCTTTCTTAAAGAGGACCCGTGGGAAAGACTCCGCAAGATAAAGGACCACTGCAAAAACACAAAGCTTCAAATGCTCTTCAGAGGACAGAACATTCTCGGCTACCGTCACTATGCGGATGACGTTGTTGAGTACTTCGTTCAAAAGTCAATAGCAAACGGAATCGACATTATTCGTATCTTCGACGCTCTTAACGATGCAAGAAACCTTGAAACAGCAATTAAGGCAACTATAAGAGAGGGCGGTCACGTTCAGGCTGCTATCTCCTACACCACCTCTCCCTTCCACACCAATGAGGGCTTTGCACAGTATGCAAAGCAGCTTGAGGAAATGGGTGCACACTCCATCTGCATTAAGGATATGTCCGGACTTCTTAAGCCCTACGAGGCTTATCAGCTTGTAAAAACCATCAAGTCCACGGTTGATATTCCCGTACAGCTTCACACTCACTATACCGCAGGTCTTGGTTCTATGACCTTGCTCAAGGCTATTGAGGCTGGCGTTGACGGAGTTGACACCTCAATTTCTCCTCTTGCAATGGGTACGTCGCACACTCCCACAGAGTCCCTTGTTGCAACGCTTCAGGGCACACCCTACGACACAGGTCTTGAGCTTGAAAAGCTTGATGTCATTGCAAAGCACTTTAACAAAATCCGTGAGAATTACCTTGCATCCGGTCTTATCGACCCCAAGGTTCTCAAGGTTGACGTAAACGCTCTTCGCTATCAGGTTCCCGGCGGAATGCTCTCCAACCTCATCAGCCAGCTTAAAATGGCAGGAAAATCCGACAAGCTTGACGAGGTGCTTGAAGAGGTTGCAAACGTTCGTCAAGACGCAGGCTACCCGCCTCTTGTAACTCCTACCTCTCAGATAGTAGGTACTCAGGCTGTTAACAACGTACTCTTCGCTTCCGAGGGAAGATATGCGAGAGTAACCAAGGAATTTAAGGGTCTTGTACGTGGTGAATACGGCAGATGCCCTGCCCCTGTTTCCGATGATTTCAAGCACAAGATTATCGGCGACGAGGAAATTATAGACTACCGTCCCGCAGACAAGATTGCTCCCGAAATCGACTCACTCAGCCAGAGAGTCGCCCCCTACCGTGAGCAGGACGAGGATCTGCTTTCACTTGCACTCTTTGAGCAGGTTGCAATCAAGTTCTTTGAGTGGAGAAAACAGCAGAAATACAATCTTGACTCAAACGCAGACGTTGCAAACGGCGTTCACGCAATTTAAATGTCTAAATAATACCAAACCGTCCACCGAAAATCGGTGGACGGTCTTTTTTTGCGTTTTGTTTATCAGTCCTTTTTGTCGGACGCATCATCACTCTTGGCGTCTGTCTCGGACTCTTCTTTTTCGCAAGATTTGTTATCATCTGCTTTTTCTTGCTTTTGCTCTTCCTTTACAATTTTGCCTGAGTCCCAAACACTTGCAAAGAAATCGTCACCGAGGAATCCGTTGCCCTCGCCACGCTTTTTAGCTTCTTCTGCAGCTTTTGCACGCTTTTCTTCCTCACGTTTTTTGTTCTGCTCCTGTGCACGCCTGTTTTCATCGGCACTTCTGCGTTTGCGTGCGGTTTCTATAGCCTCAATATCCTCCATTACGGGAGCTTCGGATTCCATTGCCGCAACAAACTGCTCCTCATCCATAGACTCGTTTTTGAGCAGGAAGTTTGCAACAAAATGAAGCTTGTCAATATGCTCGGTGAGTATGCTCTTGCATCTTTCGTAAGCCTCCCCGATGATATCTCTTACCTCTTCATCGATTTCAGCAGCGGTCTTTTCAGAATAATTCTTGCCCGAAGAGAAATCTCTGCCAAGGAACACCTCGTCATTGGAATGCTCCGAGCCGTAAAGAACCGTTCCGAGCTTCTTGCTCATACCGTATCTTGTTACCATATTGCGAGCAATAGAGGTTGCCTGTTGAATGTCGCTTGATGCACCTGTGGAAATGTCGTCGAGTATAATTTCCTCTGCTACACGACCGCCAAGAGAAAGAACTATTCTGTCTATCATTGCATTCTTCGAGGTAGTCATTCTGTCCTCTGTAGGCACGCTGATTGTTACGCCGCCCGCAGAGCCTGCCGGAATAATCGTAATATGCTTGACAGGGTCGGTATATTTACAGAAATAAGATGCAACTGCGTGACCTGCCTCGTGATACGCACAAAGCTTGTTGTCCGCTTCCGTTCTGACCTTTTTCTTCTTTTGAGGACCGAGTATAAGCTTCATATAAGAGTCCTCAATGTCATTCATTCCAATCAGGGACTTGTCACGCTTTGCGGCAAGCAGAGCCGCCTCGTTCATAAGGTTTGCAAGCTCCGCACCGGTAAATCCAATGGTCGTTTGAGCAATTTTTCCAAGGTCTACCGTATCCTCAAGAGGCTTGTTACGGCAGTGAACCTTGAGTATCTCTTCTCTGCCCTTGATATCGGGATAATTAACCGTTACCTGTCTGTCAAATCTACCGGGACGAAGAAGTGCCGGGTCGAGTATGTCGGGGCGGTTAGTAGCCGCAATGACAATAACGCCCGAATTCGTTCCAAATCCGTCCATCTCAACAAGCAGCTGGTTCAACGTCTGTTCTCTTTCGTCGTGTCCGCCGCCAAGCCCTGCACCTCTGTGACGTCCGACAGCATCTATCTCATCAATGAATATTATACTTGCTGGAGTTTTTCTTGCATTTTCAAAAAGGTCACGAACTCTTGAAGCACCGACACCGACGTACATCTCAACAAAATCAGATCCTGAGATTGAGAAAAACGGAACGCCCGCTTCTCCCGCCACAGCCTTTGCAAGCAACGTTTTTCCCGTGCCGGGAGGGCCTACAAGAAGCACGCCTCTTGGAATTCTTGCACCGAGCTTGACAAATTTCGAGGGGTCCTTTAAGAACTCGACAACCTCCTCAAGCTCAGCCTTTTCCTCATCTGCACCTGCAACATCGGCAAACTTTACTGCATTTTTGTCATCTACCGTTACCTTCGCCTTGGATTTGGAGAATGAATTCATCTTCCCTCCTCCGCCTGCATTACGCATAACGAAGAATCCGAGAACGAGAATAAGAACCACGGTAATTATGAAAGGTAGATAGGTGACGTACCAGGGAGTTTCCTCGGGAGGCTCGATTTCATAAATCTCAAGATTTCCGCCCTCGAGACTTTCCTCCGCAAGAACGCTTATACGCTCGAGCTGAAAATTATAAACAATTTGAAGCTGATATTCGGTAACGGTAGCAGTGTCAACAACAAGCACCTCTTCGGTTTCAAACACGGGGTTTCCGTCGGAATCCGTCTTTTGTGTCACACCGTCATCCTCATACACAGGCTTCTCGATTTTATCGAAGCGGTATGCGTAAATCTTTGCAATTACGCTTGATTCTCCGTCAACCTTAAGCTCCTTTACAGCATCATTCTGAAGTGCTTCAACAAGGTCGCCGTAGGTGAATTTTTCAGCTTCCTCGTCAAAATCGGTGAAAACCGAAACGGCGAGTATAACGGCTACGACCATAATGATGAGCATCAGAAAGCTCTTGAAATTAGACTTCATTAAGTAACCTTTTGCCTTTCTTAATTATTTTGCCGATGAATTTCTTTTCGGCAGATAAAAGCTTTTTCCGTCCTCTTCACGAGTGGAAATTCTTATAAAAGTACCTGTGTTTCCGCCGTCGTCTCTGACACCGAAGCCGGGAACCCATACTATACCCTTTTCATCACATAGAACGGGAATTGCCGAGCGTTTGCTCGACGGAATTTTTCTGTCGTTGAACAGCTTTTTAAGCTTATGCGTCATTCCGCCGTAAAAATACGCATCCCCGTCTTCTTTGTTTCTTAAAAACAAATCACCTATTATTATAGCAGATGACAAATCTGCGTATGTTGAATTATTGTAAACTTTCGAGCAACTTTTTTCGCTCCTTACGATTGAAAGCTCAATTTCCGAGGAAAACTCGGGTATATCCGTTTTCCCATACGGAACGTATATTCTAAAAGCCTTAAATTCGCTCTGATCAAAGACGAACGATACCTTATCTCTTTCGCATACGAAGCGGACACCGCCCGGCAAGGAAAGCGAAAAATCTCCGCCTTTATTTAGTCTTTTTGCAATTTTGGAGGTGTGCACCCGCTCAAGCACCCCACCGCAAGAGATACGCTTAAAGTACTCATTCAAAACACGGTACAGAAGCGAAGGATGAAGCTTATTCAATTCCTCTTTAGGGATAAAGTCTTGACAACACCTCGATACGAATTCATCTGCAAGAGATGATAGACACTCGTCATCCTCACGCAGATTCCGGCACATTCTCTCCACCGCCCGAAGCGGGTCTGTTGACACGGAGTAAAATGCGGGAATAATATTATGCCGTATATAGTTTCGGGTGTAATCGTCCGATTCATTCGTACTGTCGGTAACAAATTCAATTTTAAAATCGGAAAGAGCACGGACAATATCTGTCTTTTTTGAATATATCAATGGACGAAGAATATTATCTCTTACGGGTGCAATTCCGGAAATTCCTCTCGTACCCGCGCCACGCATCATATTCATTATGACCGTTTCAAAATTATCGTCTGCATTATGTGCGACAAGAATTTTAGAAACATCGTTTCTGCCCTTAATTATCTCATCAAAAAAAGAATATCTTGCTTTCCTTGCAGCTTCTTCAAGACCTATCGACTCGTTTTTTGCAAGGGTTGGAACATCTATTTTTCTTGACACATACTCTATGCCAAGCTCCCTGCACAGTCGTTCGGAAAATTGCTCGTCACGCTCTGCCTCCGCCCCTCTTATCATATGATTGACGTGGACGGCAAGAATTTTAAAATCACCGTGGCGACGGCGGTACTCCATCGTAGAAAGAAGCAGAAAAACCGAATCCGCTCCGCCGGAAAGACCGACTATGACACCGTCAGAAATTCCGTCCATCAAAAAATCCGAAATCGCACGCTCAAAATCCGAATAAATTTCACGCCCCGACAGGCTGTCAAAAAGGGCTTTGATTTTAGTTTGCATTTGCACTTGCATCTAAATCGAGGGTGCGGAATTTTGTAAACTTGCCAATCCAGCCCATCTTGACGTTGCCGACCTCGCCGTGACGGTTCTTTGCTATTATAACCTCTGCGGTATTCGCATTGTCAATCTCACCGTCTTGCGGTTCTGCTCCCGAAATATCCTTGTAATATTCATCTCTGTAGAGGAAGAGCACAACGTCCGCATCCTGCTCGATTGAACCCGAATCACGCAAATCAGAGAGAGTTGGACGCTTGCTTGCACCCTGACGAGACTCTGTACCTCTATTAAGCTGTGCACAGCATATAATGGGAATTCCAAAATCCTTTGCCATAATTTTGAGGTTTCTTGAAATCTCACCCACCTGCTGTGCTCTGTTGTCCGTGTTGGACGTGGACTGCATAAGACCGATATAGTCGATGACGACAAGTCCAAGATTTGGGATGCGGCGAAGCTTTGATTTCATTTCCGTGCTTGTAATTGCAGAGGTATCGTCTATAAATATATCACAGCCCGAAAGTGAGCTTACGATATCAGCAACGTTTCTCCAATCATCGGGTGAAAGCTCGCCTGTAGCAAGAACCTTGGAATCTATCATTGCCTCGCTTGATATAATTCTCGAAACAAGCTGCTCTGCGGGCATCTCAAGAGAAAATATTGCAACGCTTTTCTTCGTAGACTTTGCTACGTTTGTTGCGATGTTCAATGCAAACGAGGTTTTTCCCATACCCGGTCGCGCACCGACTATAACAAGATCTCCCTTACCAAGCTTCAAAAGCTTTTGGTCAAGACCCGAAAAACCGGATTTTGTCTCATTTGAAAGCCTGCCCTTGTCAGCAGAGCGAACCTCTATATCGGCGTACACCTGTTGAAGCACGTCACTGATATGTCTGAATTCCTTGGTTTGGTTATTATGAGATATATCAAAAATCTTCTGCTCGGCACTGTCAACAATCATTCTAACCTCAGATGCCTCGTCATACGCATCACGGCTGATGTCCTCGCAAACATTTATAAGACGTCTTAAAGTAGATTTATCCTTGACGATTCTTGCATAATCCATAAGATTGGCAACTGCAGGCACAGAGTCCGCAAGCAAGCGGATATACTGTATTCCACCGGCCTCATCACGGTCACCTTGCTCTACAAGAGCATTTACAAGCGTAACCATATCTATGATTTTGCTTTTGGTATACATTGAGAGGAGTGCAGAATATATGTGCTTATGCTCTTCAAGATAAAAATCCTCTACCTTGATCATTCCGCCAATGCTGTCAAATGCCTCCGGCTTAATGATAATAGAGCCGAGCAAGGCCTGCTCCGCCTCAATCGAAAAAGGTCCCTGTCTGATGGGAGAATTATTCACGTTCATTTATAATCCCACTTTTCTGAAAAATAATTTAGTCAAAAAATCACTGATGTACAAGCACTGTGAATTTAGCTCCAATATCTCCGAGGAGCTTTATTTCAACGGAGTAGCTGCCGTATGCCTTGATATTTTCCTTTAAAAGAATCTTTCTCTTATCTATTTCTACTCCAAGCTTGGAGGAAAGCTGCTCGGCGATATCCTTTGAGGTTACGGAGCCGTAGAGTCTGCCGTCCTGACCGTGACCCATCTGAATCTTAATTTCCGTGCCTGTTATGCGGTCGGCAAGAGCCTGTGCCGCCTTTCTGTCCTCGCTTATTTTGAACTGCTGTGCAGACTCCTTGTTTTTAAGCTCGTTCGTAGCCTTTGCATCAGCGGGAATTGCTTTTTTTTGAGGAAACAGGAAGTTGCGTGCGTATCCGTCGGAAACGTCTACTATCTGATCCTTCTTGCCCTGCCCCTTTACGTCACAAAGTAAAATTACTTTCATTTATATTTCTCCTTAATGTTTATTCTTGATTAAAATGCTTATCCAAATATTCATCTATGCTTGCTTTAAGTGTGTCAAGCACTCGCTTTACCGAATCGGATTCCACCTGTGCACCTGCGACGTCAAAATGACCGCCGCCGTGCAGCTTTTCCAAAATCAGCTGAACGTTGACGCTTCCGTTTGAGCGTCCCGAAATGTGTATCTGGTCTCCTATTCTTACAAGAGTGAATGCGGCATCGATACCCCTGAGCATCAGCATCTTGTCCGCCGCCTTTGAAGCAATAATTCTGTACGATGCATCGGTATCACCGTCGCACGAGGCAATGGCAATATTTCCTCTGTAGGTCGTAATTCCGGTGTGGAATCGTGCTTCCTTTGAAAGATCAGATGCCGAGGTTTTAAATAGCGTGTATACATCGGCAGGATCAGCACCCGCACCACGAAGATACTGTGCTGCCGCAAAGGTTCTTGTTCCCGTATTTCTTGTCAGCTGCTTTGTATCGAGAATTATACCCGACAAAAGCATTCCCGCCTCTTCCTTTGTAAGACTGCGAGAGCTTACACTGCTTTCAAGCATCTCAGCCACAAGCTCGCACGTGCTCGATGCAGACGGCTCGATAAATGAAAGCTCAACGTTTGGATCCTCATTCGGGATGGAGCGTCTGTGATGGTCAATTATTACTATTGAATTGACCTTTTCCGCAATATCACGGAACTGTGCACGCACCTTTTCGTGATGGTCTACCAAGACAAGCACCGTGTCAGGATCTACAAGATCAAGCCCCTCCGCATTGTCCACAAAAACCTGCTCGAACATATCAACGCTCTGCATCTTTTCAATACACGGAGCAAGGTTTCTGTCACGCAAATCCACAGCTATATTCGTCTTCACACCGCAGAGCATAGCGAGCCTCGCAACTCCCACAGATGCACCGAAGGAATCAAAATCTCCGTATCTGTGTCCCATAATAATAACGTTGTCCTTGCGTGAAAAGAGTGCTGTAAGCTGATTTGAAAACGTCCTTGTACGAACGTTTGAACGCTTGTAGACCGCCTTGGTCTTTCCGCCGTAGTATTCAGTTGCTTCATCGGTTTTAAACACGACCTGATCTCCACCTCTTTGAAGAGCCGTGTCAATAGCGTCCTTTGCTACCGCCTCACGCTCGGCAAGCGTGCCCCTCACGGCCGCAATTCCAACTGAGATGGTAATGGACACGCTGTCCCCTATCCTCGTATCCCTAACAGTATCGAGAATGGAGAACTTTCCCCGTTTCTCTTCCTCAAGATAGGATGAGTCAAAGAGCATTATATACTTGTCGTTATCATAGGTTTTCAAAATTCCCGAAAGCTTTTCCGCCCAAGTGCGAAGCTTTGCCTCAACGCTTGCAACAGCATCGGAGACGCTGTCGTGAACGTACTGCAAAACGTCCTCTACGTTGTCGATAGCTATATAAGCAACCGCAACTCGCTCATCGTTATATTTCTTTTCAATTATGCCCAACTCCGTGATGTCGTCAAGCACCATTATATAAAGCCCTGCACTGTTATCGGAGATTTCAAAAATTTCCGCACGGTAGCGGCGTGAATTAAAGGAAATAGTCCCGTTTTCCTTTATCGCCTCGGCAAAGCCCTCATCAAATATTTCCGAAAGCCCCTTGCCTATAGAATTGTCATCAAAAAGTCGCTCCTTAAACGCTGCGTTATACCAAAGCACCGTGTCACGTCCGTCAAATACGAGAGTCGGAAGGGCGGAGTCCTTGAACACTCTGCTTCCGCCCTCTGCAAGCAGCTCGTGAAGACCTTTGACCGGCTTCGACGTGATTGTAGGCGATTTTTTAAAGCCTATAAGAGCAATTTCGCAAAGATAAACGATAACACCCGCTCCCGCCACAAAAACAACGGGAAAATTGAGCATTTCTGAAAGAAGTGCAACAAGAACGATATTGAGGCACGCAAGAGCGGCGTATAAAACAATCTCAAACCTTGTGGCTATCGGAATATTTCCGCTTTCTCCCGTTCTGTCAGTCTTTTTCATTGTCATTCTCACTTTCGTTGTCGGTTTTGTTGAAATCACCCGAGTGATTTCTCATTGCCTTGTTTGCAAGGAAGGTAAAGAACGCTCCGAGAAGAGCGAGAACCTGCATAGCAAACGAGGAGAGGAATAAAACCGCTAATATGATAATCAGCCTTGCAATACCCGGACGCATTTTTTGAGCAAAGATTGCGGTCAAATAATTGTACCCGATATATGCGTATATAAAATTGAAAAAGGCGTAAAGATTTACTACCGATAAGGTGTATGCGTTAATTTCGCTTATAAAAATATTCAAAACGGCAAGCAAAATGTAGAATATAACGAACACGCCCGAGGTCGAAAAACGCCAACGTAATATATAATCCGTATTCTCACAGCGGCGATAAACTGCTGCGGAAAATATTTTGAAAGAAATTCCTGTAATGACAAATATGAATATTCCTATCAAAGAGGGAGCATTATAAGCCAAATTGGTTAAATAAAGCTCGGCAGAAGAAAGCATATCCGACGCATCGCTCTCGGACAAATTTGCATTAAGCGAAGCTGTCGTCTCTTTAAAATACTTAATAAAATAATCCTTAAATCCTGCATATAAATCCAAATAGAAATCACGTACTGCACCAAAGGAGAAGTCCCCGCCTATAGTACCTGCATAAATCCAAAGTGCCAAAAGCACGGTCAATATAGCCGCAAAAACAGTAACGGCAACCGTCTCGGGCTTACTTCTGCCGAGAAGGTACATAAAGCCTATAAAAGCACCCGTGACAAGTGCAAGCACAGATATGAAAAGCGCCATACCCGAAACAAAAGCACCGATAATCAATGGAACCGCAACCGACACCGCCGCTACTATGCGTGCATATTTACAAGACGAGGAAAAAACGAAAAGCGTCGCATAGTATGCCGCCGCAAACGGGAGTGCAAAAAATCCCAAAACGGAGCAAAGTGCACCAAATATAACAGCTAAGACAGTAATAGTCGCAACTGTATTTTTATAACTCCGACCGTGTTTCAGTTGATTAAGCATTTTAACTCCTAAATATTTTATACTTATATATTATAACATAATATTCTCAATTTGTAAAGATAAAAGTCACACTTTATATTAAAATAATGTAAACTTCTCACCAAGGATTTACAAAAAATTTATCAAAAAAGAAGATTTTTAAGTTTTTTTATTGAAAACGCAAATGAAATCGTGTACAATATAGGTATTGACAGAGAGAAAGGAGGCACCTTATGACCTTTTATTCGATGAAGACACCCGTTTTAGAGCTTCGTGGCGTAGGAAAAGCAAAGGCAGATGCGCTGAAAAAGCTCGGCATTATAAATCTCGGGGATCTCATATACTTTTTTCCCCGTGCATATGAGCGTCGAGGAGACGTAAGGCTGCTTGGCGAGACGGAATACGGAAAGTCCTCCGCCTTTATCCTCACCGTTGCCTCCGAGGTGAGAAATACGGCAATAAAAAAAGGAATGACGCTCTCAACATTCAGAGCCTATGACGATTCAGGCTCGGTCGAGGTCGTGTTTTTCAACTCTCCCTTTGTTAAAAACATTTTTCATACAGGCTCACGCTTCAGATTTTACGGCAAGCTCGATTATGCTAAAAATCACGTGAGGCTTTCAAGCCCCAAATATGAACCGTTCCTTGAGACAAAGCCGCTCCCTGATTTTGTTCCCGTATATCCGCTGACGGAGGGGCTTACGTCAAAATTTATCTACAGCTTAATTAAATCATCTATAAACGACCTGCTTTCCTCTACTGTTGACCCGCTTCCCGACCCAATACGCTTAAAGCACGAGCTTCCCACCCTTACTTACGCACTTAAAAATATACATTTTCCCGAGGACGAGACAGCACTTGACAAGGCGATATCAAGACTTGCCTTTGATGAAATGCTGTATTTCGGTATGGGCATAGGTCTTTGTGCAAAATTTAAGACACAAGCACAGGGCGTTCCCTTCTCCCCTTGCTCTATGACGCCCTTTACAAGTCTTTTACCTTATGAGCTTACAGACTCACAAAAAAGTGCAATAAACGACATTTACCGTGACACGGTTCTCGCCTCCAAGGGCGTTCATTTTCAACCAATGGCAAGAATTTTGGTCGGAGACGTCGGTTGTGGCAAGACGGTCTGTGCGGCGGCAGCTATGTACATTTCTGCTTCTTCGGGATTTCAAAGTGCACTGATGGTGCCTACGGAAATTCTTGCAAGACAGCACTACTCGGAGCTGTCGGAAATGTTTGGACGTCTTGGATTTAAGGTGGAGCTTTTGCTCGGCGTTACAACGCAAAAGGAAAAGCAGAGAATATATGAATCCTTAAAAAACGGAGAAACGGATATTGTCATAGGAACTCACGCACTCCTCTCAGACAAGGTTGATTTTGCGAGTCTCGGACTTGTCATAACGGACGAGCAACACCGCTTCGGCACTGCACAAAGAGCCGCACTGAAGGACAAAGCTCTTACCGCTCATCTGCTTGTAATGAGTGCAACACCCATTCCCCGTACACTGGCACTTGCACTTTACGGTGACCTTGATATTTCAAGAATAACACAAATGCCCAAAGGGAGAATGCGTGTTGAAACCTACGTTGTAGATGAGTCTTACAGAGACAGACTTAACACTTTTATAGAGCGTCAGGTCTCACTTGGCGGACAGTGCTATATAGTATGTCCGTCCATAGAACGTGAAAAGGATCTGGACGGGGCGGCACTCCTTGAGCCCGGAAAGACAAAAGACAGCTCACAAACCTTAAAAAATGCAACAGAGTATGCCGAGGTGTTAAAAAAAGCACTTCCGAATGTTCGCACTGCACTCTTACACGGCAAGATGAAGTCCTGGGAAAAAGAGCAAATTATGCAATCCTTTGTTAAAGGTGAATATGATGTTCTCGTCTCTACTACGGTTATAGAAGTAGGTGTTAACGTCCCTAATGCCGCACTTATGATTGTTGAAAACGCCGACCGCTTCGGTCTTTCTCAGCTTCATCAGCTAAGGGGACGTGTAGGCCGTGGAAAACGCAAGTCATACTGCGTTCTTGTCTCCGACTCGAAAACGGAAAGCGCACGTGCAAGGCTCGAAATAATGAAAAGCACCTTTGACGGATACGAAATAGCGGACAAGGACCTTGCACTTAGAGGCCCGGGAGAGTTCTTTTCAAATGAACAAGGAAATAATTTAAGGCAGAGTGGTGTGTTTGAATTCAGTCTTGCCTCGCTTTGCGACGATAAGACTCTCTTTGACGCTGCCTTTTCCGAGGCTAAGGCTATTATTGACCGGGACTCTGAATTAAAGCTTCCCGAGCATAAATTGCTCGCCGAGGAATTACACCGTCTTATGACACCCGCAACAAGTACAATTTCATAAAGACCTATATTTGAAAGGATTTAATTATGCAAAAGCAGCCGCTCGCAGACCGTCTGCGTCCTACAAGCTTTGACGAGGTTGTAGGACAGAGCCATCTTGTCGGCAAAAACGGAATATTGCGAAAATTGATTGATAACAACCGCATACCGAATATGATTTTTTACGGTCCTCCCGGAACAGGAAAGACTACCGTTGCAAATATCATTGCATCTCTTTCGGGTATGCAGCTATACAAGCTAAATGCGACAACAGCTTCGCTCTCCGACGTAAAGGATGTGATTTGCTCCGCACTTGAAGAAAATATGCTCTGCTCATCAGGCACGCTTTTATACCTTGACGAGATACAGTATTTTAACAAGAAGCAACAGCAAACGCTTCTTGAATTTATGGAGAACGGAAAAATCACTCTGATAGCCTCAACAACAGAAAATCCTTATCACTACGTTTACAGTGCTCTGCTCTCCCGCTCCTCTGTATTTGAATTTAAATCTATAAAGCCCGAGGACTGCATTGCAATGCTTGAGCGTGCCGTAAAAACCCTGAACGAAGACTTTTCCGACACAAAATCCGCTGACAAGGACACCCTTTTCGGGATTGCACAGGGTTGTGGCGGTGACGTCAGAATGAGCATAGGAGTGCTTGAAAACGCATTTTATATAAGCGGCAAGGAAATAACAAAAGAGACGGTTAAGGAGCTTATGCCAACTCTTGCAGGACACTTTGATCGCTCGGGAGATGTTCATTACGATCTGCTCTCCTGTCTTCAAAAGTCCATAAGAGGCTCTGATCCCGATGCGGCGGTATTTTACCTTTCAAAAATTCTTGCAATGGGGGATTTGCTTTCGGCTTGCCGAAGAATCTTGGTAATTGCAAATGAGGATATAGGCTGTGCTTACCCTTTAGCTGCGGTTATTGCTTATTCTTGTACGGAGAGTGCTAAAGCCGTAGGTCTGCCCGAGGCTGTAATTCCGCTTGCCAATGCAGTTTGCATTCTTGCAACAGCTCCAAAATCCAACAGTGCATATATGGCTTATCATAAGGCATCAGACGATGCGGCACGAGGGCTTGGAATTTCCCCGCCCGAGCATCTGCGTTCACCGCTTTTCAAGGGCTATAAGTATCCCCACGATTACGAAAATCACTACGTAAACCAGCAATATCTGCCGAGCGACCTTATAGGACGCAAATATTATGAGTTCGGTGATAACAAGACAGAACAGACGGCAAAGGCTTATTATAATATGATAAGAAGCAAGAAAAATGGTTAAATTTGTAAAAATATAGTCGTTTTCTTATTATAATAATATAAAAATCTTGACAAAAGACGTAAAGTTTGGTATAATTGTTTTGTTGTGAAATTAAAAAATCAAAATAGACGTTACATCAGCATAAGACTTTTCCAAAATCAGGTTGACTGTCGTATGCCGCCTTAATTACAATTTTTCGGAGATTTTTATGATTTTCCATTTTATACTTAACCCCAATTCGGGCAAGCGTCGCAAACAGAGGGTTATCGAAAATGCAATAAAAACCGCCTGCAAATCCCGTCAGCTCGATTATCATATCTATTACACCACGTGTTCCGGTGACGCAACGGAATACGTTCGTTCTATGATTAACTGCTACAAGGAGCCTCAACGCTTTGTTTGTGTTGGCGGTGACGGCACGCTCAATGAAATTGTAAATAGTGCTCTCTGTTGCCCTCACATTGAGTTCGGTGTCATTCCCTATGGCTCAGGCAATGACTTTGTAAAAAATTTCGGTGATATTGAGAAATTTTATGACATAGAAGCCCAGCTTGACGGCACGTCTGTTTCGCTCGACCTTATAAAGTGTAACGAATATTATTCGGTTAATATGGTCAACATCGGTTTTGACTGTGCTGTCGCAAAGGAGGCAAGCAAATTCAAGCGTATTTCCGCAAAAATGTCGTACATATTAGGCGTTGTAAAGGTGCTCTTCCGCAAAATAGGTACTAAAATGAAGATTACTTTTGACGACGGCACCGTTATTGAAGATGATCTGACACTTACCGCCATAGGTAACGGAAAATTCTGCGGCGGCGGATTTATGGCCGCACCCAAGGCATCTCTTGACGACGGACTTCTTGACGTTTGCGTGATAAAAAAGATAACAAGACGCAAATTTTTAAGTCTGGTCGGTACATATAAAAAAGGGCTTCACGTTGGAAATCCCAAGGCTGAAAAGTACATCAGATATTTCAGAGTTCCTCATTTCAAAATGGAATTTCAGTCACCCGTGCCGATTTGTATTGACGGAGAAATAAAGGGTGCAAAAACTGTGGATTTCACGGTGGTAAGAAATGCATTCAACTTTATAATTCCGAAAGAAAATTGAAAATTCCTATTATATTTTAAGGCAGAAAGCTATATGAATATATTTTACAAAAGACCGCTCAGCTTAATACTTTGTGTTATGCTGGGCGGATTTGTTGTTTGTGCAAACTTCGGACAGACGGCAAGAGCCGTAACAGCCGCACTTTCTTTAATACTGCTTGCCGTCTTTATATTAACCTGGATTTTGCTGAAAAAACGCAAGCTGATAATTGCCTTGACAAGCCTTGCGCTTCTTTTGTCCGCCCTATTTTCATATTTTTATTTTGAACGCACCTTTGCACCCGAGGAGCTTTACGGCAAGGCTGTAAAAATCAGCGGAACAGTTATTGAAATTGATGAATCTTCAAATCACAAGACCACCTTGGTGGTTAGAACCTATGAAATCGACGGCAAAGAGGCTGAAAGAAAAATTCTTGTCAGAATTTCAAAGGAAGACGGTATGTATGCATTCTTAGGTGCAAATACCGAGTTCTTTGGATCTGTCGAGCCTATCGAAAGCACCGATGAATTTGATTCAAAATCGTATTATTACTCCCAAGGGGTTTGTGCAAGGGTAAATAAATATGAAAATATATCCTTCACGAAATTAGAGACTACTTCCCTTTCTTTGCATCTCGAAAGACTGCGTGATGACATTTGCCGTTATTCAATTTTGGTTATGGGTGATGACGCAGGGTCGCTTTTCAGTGCCGTATTTATGGGTAACAAAAGCTATTTAAGTAGTGAATTAAAGCTTGATTTTACAAGAATAGGCATAACGCACATACTTGCTTTAAGCGGTATGCATCTTGCGATACTTGCTATAGGAGTTACAAAGCTTCTCTCACTTATCGGTGTAAAAAAGAAGCCGAGGACGGTAATCCTTATGCTTATAACCGCTTCTTATATGGCACTTACAGGCTTTTCGGTTTCCGTTGTGCGAGCGGGTCTTATGGTCCTTATTTCGTCACTCTTATATTTATTTGCATCAATGAGGGACTCTCAAACCAATCTTTGTCTGTCTGTTTTTATAATCACGCTTTTTGACCCTGTGGCTATCTTTGACGCCTCCCTTTGGCTTTCCGCCTTCGCAACGCTTGGTATTGTGGTGATGAGCGAGCTTTTTTCTCGCAAAATAAATGTGAAATCACTATTTTCACGCTTTCTTCTTTGGATTCTTCTCTCTTTTCTTTCGTCATTCTTTGCAATCAGTGCAACTATGGCAATAACTACGGCAATCAGCGACAAAATGTCAGTGCTTTCGGCACTATCCACCTTGATTTTCTCTTTGTTTATAGAAATTTTAATTTACGTGGGGCTTGTCATTCTTTTGCTTGGGTCAATCTTTCCTATCGGAGAGCTTATAATGCAGCCGCTTACTAACCTTATTGAGGTTGTTTCATCGGCATTTTCCTCACCTAGTTGGGTTTTGGTTTACGTCGGAGCTACTTACACCAAAATCGCTATTTTGATTTTCAGCATTTTGTTCTTCTCGTTTTTAATATTCAAGCTCAAGCATAAGAGAATTGCTCTATGCACGCTTGCTTGCAGTTTTCTCTTTGTTCACTCCGTTGCCGCATACGACACCTACGGCACCCTTTTCCGTGAGGATATAATTTATACCGAAAATACAAAGCACGATATTATAACTCTAAAAAGCGAAGGCAAGTCTTGCGTTGTTGACGTTTGTTCATACAGTGAAAGCACAGGCTACGACACGCTTGATGCTCTTCTTGATTCTAAAACCTACACCGTAGACAAATACGTAGTAAGTCATTATTCATACGGTCTTTCGGCGGCACTTGACGTTGCTTTCTCAAAAATAAAGACAAAGCTTCTTCTTATTCCCGCACCAAAAAACGACAAGGAAAAGTCAATTTCAAATATCATCACCGCATCACTTGAGCATCATGGTACTGAAATTCAGCAATATGACGTAGATGAAAATATTGAGATTGGCTCTTATACATTTGTCCAAAGATACCGAGTAGAATACGGCGACGGCACGGCAAAATGTGCCTTTGAAATTTCAGGAAAGAATACGCATATTGCATATCTTTCCTCGGGAATGCTACATTATAAAACAAGAGACCTCGCTTACGAAATACTCTTTCGATCAGACAAAGTAATATTCGGTGAGCACGGAGAGACTTACGAGCCAATATATTACCTCAAACAGCATTTTCCATCACTAAAATTAATTGTAATTGGCGGCGAGCGTATATACCTGACACAGACCTCAATTAAACAGTATAAAGAAAACGGCACTAAAGTGCTCTCACACCCTAATACCGTTAGCTTGATTTATTAAAATTTATACGTTGAACAGGAATTCGACAACGTCTCCGTCCTTCATAACGTATTCCTTGCCCTCACTGCGGAGCAAGCCCTTTTCCTTAACCTTATTACGGTCGCCCTCACGCACAAGGTCGTCAAACGCCACGACCTCTGCACGAATGAAGCCTCGCTCGAAGTCGCTGTGAATCTTTCCGGCGGCTCCGGGGGCCTTTGTTCCCTTGGTTATGGTCCAAGCACGGACCTCTTTGGGACCTGCGGTGAGGAAGCTTATAAGACCGAGGAGCGTGTAGCTTGATTTAATAAGCTTGTCAAGTCCGCTCTCCTCTATTCCCATATCTTCAAGGAACGAAGCCTTTTCCTCGCCCTCAAGCTCTGCAATTTCCGCCTCTATTTGTGCACTGACAGCAATAATTTGGCTGCCCTCAGACGCTGCGTGCTCTGCAAGGGCTACATAGCCCTCGTTGCTTGCATATTCTCCACCGACCTCGTCCTCGGAAATGTTTGCAACGTAGATTATAGGCTTCAAGGTGAGAAAGCGGGATTCCTCAACCATAAGTGCCTCGTCCTCGGAAAGCTCTACCGTTCTTGCACACTTTCCCTCTTCAAGAGCCGCCTTTATACGCTCAAGCACTGCAACCTTTTCAAGCAGCTTCTTGTCACTCTTTGCCGCTTTTGCTGTACGCTCTATTGCACGCTCGGCAATTTCAAGGTCGGAAAGTATCAATTCTATATTTATAGTCTCAACGTCACGAAGCGGGTCAACCGTGCCCTCTACGTGTACTATATCGTCGTTTTCAAAGCAACGGACTACGTGGACTATTGCGTCCACCTCTCGTATGTTTCCAAGGAATTTGTTTCCGAGTCCCTCGCCCTTTGACGCCCCTTTAACAAGACCTGCTATGTCAACAAACTCTATGATAGCGGGAGTATACTTTTCAGGCTTATACATTTCGGCAAGCTTGTCAAGTCGCCCATCAGGCACAGCAACAACGCCAACGTTCGGGTCTATTGTACAGAACGGGTAATTTGCGGACTCCGCTCCCGCATTGGTAAGAGCGTTAAAAAGCGTACTCTTTCCTACGTTTGGAAGCCCTACTATACCAAGTTTCATCTATTTCTCCTTACCGCCGCAAAAATGTGGCTCTTTTATTTACAACAATAGTATTTTAACATAAAAAATATAATTTGGCAAGGCTTTTATAGAATTTTAAAATACTTATCCTCAAATTTTATATTTTGCGACATTTTAATAATTAAAAATCACAAAATTCATAAAAAGTTCTTGACATATTATCTATTTGCTTGTATAATGTAATTGTTAAGATAATAATATTTTTAACAAAGTTAACATTTGGAGGTCTAAAAATGGAAACAAAGCTTCTTATAGTAGATGACGACTTGAACATTTGCGATATGCTCAAGCTCTACTTTGAAAATGAAAATTACACGGTTAAGACTGCAAACGACGGCATAGAGGGCGTAAAGGCATTCAAGCTCTACGAGCCTGACCTTGTTTTGCTCGACATAATGATGCCAAAAAAGCACGGCTGGCAGGTCTGCCGTGAAATCCGTGAGATTTCATCAAAGCCCGTTATTATGATCACCGCTAAGGGTGAGGTTTTTGACAAGGTTCTCGGTCTTGAGCTTGGTGCTGACGACTTTATTGTAAAGCCGTTTGATATGAAAGAGCTTTCCGCAAGAATCAAGGCAGTTCTCCGCCGCTATAACGCTCACGCAAAGAACAGTGACGATGAGGTTGTAAAGTTCGAAAACATTGAGATCAGCCTGCAGAAGTACGAGCTTAAATTAAACGGCAAGGCTATTGACGTTCCTCCGAAGGAGCTTGAGCTTCTATATTTCCTTGCGTCCAACTGCAACAGAGTTTTCACAAGAGACCAGCTGCTTGACAAGGTTTGGGGCTTTGATTATCTTGGAGATTCCCGTACCGTTGACGTACACGTAAAGAGACTTCGCGAAAAGCTTGAGGGCGTTTCAGATAAGTGGTCGCTTAAGACCGTTTGGGGTGTCGGATACAAATTTGATACTGTAATTTAAGAGCCTTAAAGAGATAAAAAATCGAGCCGAAAATTGGCTCGATTTTTGTTTTTATATATCAAACGTGAGCTGACCTATCGCAGTTCCCGTTGATGGAATTGCGAGCTTTCTGCATTTTTGTGCCTCCTCGCCAATGAGATCGATACGTTCAGTTGCAATATCGACCTTGATATTTCCCTTCTTCGGAAGCTGGAAAATTTGAACACCGACCGCAGTTCTGGTAGATTTCTCAGGAATCAAGGTGCTCTTGATGAGCATTGCCCTGTTTGCCTCGCTTCTGATGAAGATTTGCAAGGGCTTGTCCCCCTCGTAAATTGCACCCACGGGCTTCGAGGCGGTCGAAAACGCTCCTGTAATCTTCTTACGCCTGGTTTTTGCCTCATAGACGCTCATAGGCACTCTGACGCCCTTCCCGTTCTCGAAAATATAAATCATATGGTGCTCGGGCACAATTTCATAAATCTTTTTACAGTTTATAACGTGCTCGTCATCCTCCATACCGAGCTTCGAGGGAATGTAGTCACCCATTTGCGAAGCGCGTGAAAGCTCAAAATCTGCAACCCTCGCACGGTAAATCTGTCCTTTGTCTGTAAAGAAGAGCACGTCGCCACGGTTGTCGGTGTCATCCTCGTAAATTACAAAATCGCCCTCCTTGAGCTTATGCTCATCTGCGGCACGTGCCGCCTGAACGGAAAGCTTCTTGAAATAACCGCTTTTAGTCAAAACGAGGCGGCAGTTGTAATTCTCAAAGAAAAGCTCCTCTTTTGTAACGGTAGTTTCCTCTTTTTCGACGATCTCGGTCTTTCTTGGCTTGCCGTATTTTTTCTTTATTTCTTGAAGCTGTGCAATAATGCGGGCCTTGAGCTTGATTTCGTCCCTCAGGGTATCCTCAATTTCCTTTATCTCGCCTCTTAAAGAATCGACCTCTTTTACTCTGTTGAATATGTACTCACGGTTTAAATTACGGAGCTTTATTTCTGCAATATATTCCGCCTGCGTCTTTTTGAGGTTAAAGCCCTTTTGGAGATTGGGAACAACGTCCTCCTCTTTTTCCGTTAATCGGATAATTTTTATCGCCTTATCGATATCCAACATTATAACGGCAAGACCCTCAAGCAAATCAAGCTTCTCTTTCTTTTTACCGAGCTCAAAATTAAGCTCTCGTGTAACGCACTTAACTCTGAATTTAATCCACTCACCGAGAATTTCTCTGATGCCAAGCTGCATAGGAGTACCCTCAACGAGAATGTTGAAGTTGCAGTCAAAATTATTTTCAAGCTCTGTTGAGGTAAACAGCTTTTGCATCACAATTTCGGGATTTGCGTCCTTTTTGAGGTCAAAGGTGAGCTTAAAGCCGTTAAGGTCAATAGCGTCACGGACGTCGGAGACCTCACGAAGCTTGCCCGTTTTTATCATATCCGTAGCCTTTTTCATAATCGATTCAATGCACGAGGAATACGGAATTTCAAGCACGTCAATGCAGTTATCCTTTTTGACGTACTCGTATTTTGCACGCATTTTGAAGCTGCCGTAACCGGTTTCGTAGATTTTCTTCATTTGCTCTCTATCGTAAAGAATTTGAGCACCGCCGGGAAAATCGGGTGCCTTGACTATATCGAGCATCCTGTCAAGCGTAGTCTTGGGATTCTTCAAGAGTGCTATTGTGCCGTCGCAAATTTCGGCAAGGTTAAATGAGCAAATCGAGCACGCCATTCCTACCGCAATTCCAAGGTTTGGGGAAACCAAAATGTTCGGAAAGGTTGTAGGCAAAAGCGACGGCTCCTCTTGCGTGTTGTCGTAGTTTGGAACAAAATCGACCGAGTTCTTGTCGATTGCCGAAAAAAGCTCCTGACAGAACGGATCGAGCTTTGCCTCCGTATAACGTGAAGCAGCATACGCCATATCACGGGAATACTGCTTTCCAAAAGAGCCCTTTGAATCAATAAAGGGGTGCAAAAGTGCCTCGTTACCTCTCGTAAGACGCACCATAGTTTCATAAATCGAAGCGTCGCCGTGGGGGTTTAATTGCATAGTACGTCCGACAATATTCGCACTCTTGACTCGCTCGCCCTTCAAAAGTCCCATTTTATACATAGTATAAAGTAGCTTTCTGTGTGCGGGCTTGAATCCGTCAATCTCGGGCAAAGCACGGGAAACGATAGCACTCATTGCGTATGGCATATAGTTTTTTTCAAGAGTTTCGGTTATTGGCTGTGCTGTCGCAACCGATTCGTTTTCCTTGGGATTTAAGAGTTCTTCTTTCTTTTTTCTTTTTGCCATATTTTTCACCGTCACAATTTTTTTATCTGGTGTGCCGCAGCACGGATCATTCTGTTATAAAGGGCAAGGCCTACACCCTGTGCCCTTGGCAGCGGGGCGTATATTTCTGTGTGCGAATTTTTGTCAGCGGCACGCAAAACCGCAAACAAATTTTTAGCCTGAAGTTCATAATCAAAGGATGCTCCAAGGTCGTAAATTTCGACACAAGAAAGCTTCGAGCTAAAGAATGAAACGTCCTCGGAGTATGAAATAAAAGCAGTTTTCTGCCTTATATTATCTCTTAAAAATTCAAGAATTTGTGTTTTATCTCCGTCGAGCAGAATGAGTGGAGCCTTTGGTGCGTAATGTCTGTATTTCATTCCGGGAGAGAGTGCAATTTCTCCGTCGGAAAGTCCCTCTTTAACAGCGTTTGCTATTTTTACAAAATCTACAACCTGCATCAAATCCTCAACCGTAATCTTGCCGGGGCGAAGAAGCATTAAGGTTTGATCGTCCTCGATTTTGACTATGGTTGATTCAAGCCCAAAATCAGACGGACCGCCGTCAAGTATAACGTCCACACGGCCGTACATATCGTCTATGACGTGTTCTGCCGTTGTCGGAGAGGGACTGCCTGAAAGATTGGCAGACGGAGCAGCAATCGGTGTTCCTGCAAGGGATATAAGACGCCTTGCAATAGGATTCTCGGGGCACCTCAGTGCAACCGTGTCAAGTCCGCCTCTTGTCTCGGGTGGAACTATATCCTTTGATTTCATTATGACGGTTAATGGCCCCGGCATAAAGGCCTCTGCGAGCTTATAATAAACCTCGTTCGTATAGACATATTTTTCTGCCTCAGCGGGATCGGATATATGTACTATCAAGGGGTTGTCCGATGGTCTGCCCTTGGCTTTAAAAATCTTCTTTGCAGCCTCGGGATTAAGTGCATCCGCACCGAGACCGTAAACAGTCTCGGTGGGAAAAACCACAAGTCCTCCGCATTTTATCACCTCTGCGGCATCTGTCAATTCGGGAGAGTCTTCGTTAACTTTAATTATTTCAGTTTTCATTGCCCTCACCTCTCATACGCTCTGCCGTTTCTCTGGCAATAAGCTCATCAACAATAGGACTCATATCGCCGTTCAAAAATGCACCAAGTGAATAAATCGTCTTGTTTATTCTATGGTCGGTGACTCTTGATTGGGGATAATTGTACGTTCTTATTTTTTCACTTCTGTCACCCGAGCCGACCTGACTTTTACGCTCATCGGCTATTCTTTCGGTCTGCTCACGCTCCTTTATATCATAGAGCTTTGTATAAAGGATTTTCATTGCCTTTTCCTTGTTTTGAAGCTGACTTCTCTCCTGGTCGCATTCGATTACAATTCCCGAGGGAATATGCGTCAGTCTGACGGCGGATTCGGTCTTGTTAATATGCTGACCGCCCGCACCGCTCGACTTGCAGGACTCGATTTTAATATCCGAGGGATTTATGTCAACCTCAACAGCCTCCGCCTCGGGAAGAACGGCAACGGTCACAGTAGAGGTTTGAATTTTACCGTTGGATTCGGTCACGGGAATACGCTGAACTCTATGCACTCCGCTTTCAAACTTAAAGCGGGAGTAAGCACCGTCACCCAGAACGGTAAACGTGATTTCCTTAATTCCGCCAAGCTCCGTGTCATTGAGGTTCAGAACCTCTGTTTTGAAGCCGAAGGACGTGGAATACATCGAAAACATACGGTAAAGCTCTGCGGCAAAAAGTGCCGCCTCCTCGCCGCCCGCCCCCGAGCGTATTTCCACTACCACGTTACGTGAGTCGTTGGGATCCTTTGGCATAAGGAGAATTTTTAGCTCCTCTGTTAAAGCATCTCTTCTTTGCTTTGAGGACTTAAATTCCTCCTCTGCAAGAATACGCAATTCCGCATCGGATCCTGAATCACGAATAAGCTCCTCCGCCTCAGAAAGAGACAAAACGGCATCCTCGTACTCCCTGAATTTGCCGACGATTTCGGTAAGAGAGCTATATTCCTTCATCAGCTTGGCATATTCCTTACTGTTTGAAATAACCTCGGGCAGAGTAATCATCTGCTCGATTTCCTTATATCTGTCTTCGACCTTTTTTAATTTTTCAAATATCACTTGTTTTTCTCCTCAAAAATAGTTAAGTTCACAACTGTTTTTGAGAATACTACTTTACAAACGCACGGAACGCCTCGTAAGTGGTATATACGTCAGCCTTGGAAACAACCTCATAGGGGGCGTGCATTGAAATAACGGGAACGCCAAGGTCAACGGTTTCGATATTGTGATTTGCAATATACATAGCGACAGTTCCTCCGCCGCCTTGGTCAACCTTGCCAAGCTCGGCAGTCTGCCAAACTACTCCGTTTTCTGCAAAAAGACGTCTTACAAAGCCCACAAACTCTGCAGACGCATCGTTCGTTGAGGACTTGCCCCTTGCACCCGTAAACTTGCTCATACAGGTTCCTGCGGAAATTATAGCACTGTTACGCTTTTCGTAAACGTCGGGGAAATTCGGGTCGTAAGCGGCTGTAACGTCAGCACTAAGGCACTTGGACTTGCTTCTTACAACTATCTCGTTTTTGTCAAGGCTTCTGCTGATTTCCTTTATAACGTCAATAAGAATATCGGACTGCATACCCGTAATTCCAACAGAGCCAATCTCCTCCTTGTCGGCAAGTATAACCATAACCGTGCGGTCGGTGTCCTCATCGAAAAGTGCGGTAAGTGCGGGATATGAGCATACTCTGTCGTCGTGTCCGTAAGCACCTATCAAGGCTCTGTCAAAGCCGATATCTCTTGCCTTGAATGCGGGAACGAGAGAAAGCTCTGCACTGAGGAAATCCTCCTCGGTCACACCGTACTTGTCGTTGAGAAGCGAAAGTGCGGTGAGCTTGATTTTCTCGGAAACCTCGGGGTCGTCGTAAGGAAGACCGCCGATAAGTATATTGAGCGTTTCGCCCGAGATAGCAGTCGAAAGAGGCTCCTGTGACTGACGCTGTGCAAGATGCGGAAGAAGATCGTTTATATAGAATACAGGGTCGGTGTCGTCCTCTCCGATTTTAACCTCCACCACTTCTCCGTCGGATTTCACCATAACGCCGTGAAGTGCAAGCGGGATAGCGGTCCATTGATACTTTTTTACACCGCCGTAATAGTGAGTTTTAAGAAAGCCCATTCCGGAATCCTCGTACAATGGCACTTGCTTTAAGTCGATTCTCGGCGAATCGATATGAGAGGCAAGAATTCTTATTCCGTCCTTTTCAATATCGTTTTTGCCGACACGGAAAAGAATAAGACTTTTTCCGTGCTGATTGAGGTATTTTTTATCACCCACGCTAATTTTGTCCCCGAGCTTATATTCGGTATATCCCGCCTTTTTTGCCATAGCAATAGAAGCCAAGGTGGCCTCACGCTCCGTCTTGGCATCGTCAAGATACTTCATATAACCTACCGAGTAATCGTAAATTGCCTTAATTCTTTCGGCATCCGACTCCTCAAACACGTTTTTCTTCTTGTAAGAGAGCTTTTCGAGCATCTCTTGCCCCTTGGTTTTTTCCGACATAATATTTCTCCTTAAAATTTATTTACTCAAGTATTTGCTTTGCGACAAAGTCAACCGACTTTTCCAAAGCGGCAAGGTCCGAATTGTTTTCGATTACGTAATCAGATCGGCTTTTAAGAAAAGCATCGTCAACCTGTGCTGAAATTCTCGCCTCAGCTGCCTCCCTTGTGATTTTGTCTCTTTCAATGATTCTCGAAATACGTACATTTTTTTCGGCAATTACGCATAAAATAATATCGCACTCCTTATCAAATCCTGATTCGAAAAGCAGCGGTGCGTCAACAAGCACGGCGGCATAGCCCCCCGAGCGTAAAAGCTTGATTTTGTGTCTCACCTCACTAAGAACAAAGCGATGGGCTGTAGCATTTAAAAGCTGCAGCTTCTCTTCTGCTCCTTTTGCAAAAACAACAGAGGCTAGCACACGTCTGTCAAGAGCGCCGTCAATACCGATTATGCACTCACCAAACAAATCCGTCAAGGCATCAAGGCACGGAGTTTTTTTGGACGTAAGCTCGTGATAAAGTGCATCGGTATCTATAAAAGCAAAATTATATTTTTCAAAGAGTGCGCAAACAGTCCCTTTGCCAACACCGCTGCCGCCTGCAAGCCCTATAATCTTCACACGGATCACCACCTGACGTTATAACGATAAAATACTACACATTATATTATAATAAATTTTATTTTAAAAGTCAAGTTACGTATACATTTATTTTAAATTTTGAAAGGCTGATTTTATGCAAAAAATGACAAATTTCGATGCTCCTTTGCAATTCTTCGCCGCCGCAAACGGCTATACGGGCTTCAGAAGCTATTTTGACAAGGTATTTAAAACGGACTCTTACGAGAGGATTTTTGTTTTAAAGGGTGGTCCTGGCACGGGAAAAAGCAGTCTTTTAAAAGAAATTTTGAACTTTGCCACAAGCGAGTGCTTATATTCCGAATCAATTCTCTGCTCTTCCGACCCACATTCTCTTGATGGGGTCATTATCGAAAAAAACGGACGTCGCTTCGCTGTTTTAGACGGAACAGCACCACACGCTCGTGATGCTGAGATGCCGGGAGCAATTGACGAAATAATCAACCTCGGAGAAAATTGGAACTCCGACGACTTGCGTAAAAACAGAAAAATGATAAAAGAGCTTTGCGAAAAGAAAAAAAACAACTATGATGCCGGGTATTTTTTTCTTAAAAAAGCTGGTGAATTATCCCTTTTGAAATCGGAGGTTTCTAAAGATCTGATAAAGGATAAAAGCCTTAAATCTGAAGCAAAATCTTTAGCAGAATCGCTGATTAAGAATGAAAGACAGGGGAAAATCGAATACAGATTAATCGATTCATTCGGACGCTTCGGACGCTTTTCTCTTGACACCTTAGACAAAATTTCAGAAAGAACGATAACCGTCAAAAATATAGGAGCGGCATCGTTTATATTTATGTCGGAGCTTGTGCGTAGGCTTGAAGAAGCAAAAACCTCTGTAACCATCTTTCCCTCTGTATTTTCAGGAGACGAAATCGAAGGAATTTACCTTCCTGAAACGAAATCTGCCATTTTACTTTCCGATTCTCCGAGTTGCACGGTAGACACAGAGAATTTCATAAGAAAGAGCTGTAACACAGAGGTTGACACAAGGATTGACTCACTTTACTGTGCCTTGCTTGATGAAGCACAAAAATATTTCACCTTCGCCTCCGATTTGCATTTTGAGCTTGAAAAGCTCTATATTAAAGCTATGAATTTTTCAAGAAACGCACATTTTGTTACAAAAATAATCGAGAAAATCAAAAAAGAATCGGAATAAAAACACAATTTTTGTGTATTTCTTGACTTATTCAAATATTTATGATAATATATTAAATAAAGAATTGCAGGACACCGATAAGTCACGGTGTCCTGCAAAAAGGCTTTTATTTAAGGTGAATTTTATTTGGCTAATTCAGAGACGATTTGCTCCGCATCCTTTGCGATTACAAGCTCCTCGTTGGTAGGTATCATATAAACAAGCACCTTCGAATCATCTGCGGAAAGCTTTACAGGATCATTGGAATGACCAAAGATGTTTCTTTCCTTGTCAAGCTTAATTCCGAGATATTCAAGTCCGGAAAGTGCATTCTCACGAATGTAAGATACGTGCTCACCGATGCCTGCGGTAAATACAATTGCATTTACACCACCCATGGCTGCTGAATAAGAA
>JAZOQA010000071.1:0-14500 GCA_045655765.1 Eubacteriales bacterium
TTCAAGCGTTAGCGAGTTAGTATTCTCCGACGGACTTGAAAAAATGGGAAGCAACGCATTTGCGGGGTGCTATGGCTATGCGGACAGAGCATTGATAATTCCCGAGAGTGTGATGGAAATCGGAGATTACGCATTCTACGGCTGGTCAACAAGGGAGCTTGTAATAGGTGACGGTGTTAAAATAATCGGAAGAGAAGCCTTCAACTCAGATAGTCTTATAAAGGTTACGCTTGGAAAAAATGTGCAGAGCATAGGCGAGCAGGCGTTCTATTATTGCGAAAAGCTGATAGAGGTATATGACAATTCCGATTATATAACTGTTGGAAAAAACTGGTCAAACGGCTATATAGGCTACTATACCCGTGCTATTCATCACGGCCTCGACGAGCCGAGCAAGCTTATAACGGTGGGAGATTTCATATTCTTCGTTGACGGTGAGGCGGTGCTGCTTTTAGACTCGTTTATTACCGAGGGCGAGCTTATGTTGCCTGAGAGCTACGAGGGCAAGAATTATGCAATATACGACCACGCATTCAGAGGCAGGGCGTATACCAAGGTGAATATACCCGATTCTGTAACCGCCATAGGCGAGTATGCCTTCGCTTATTGCGATAGCCTTAAGGAAATAACGGTGCCGGGAAGCGTCAAGTCGCTTGGCTGGGACGCATTTTACGGATGCTCAAATTTGAAATCCCTGACACTTTCAGAGGGAGTGGAAACCGTAGGTCCTTATGCGTTCGCACAGTGCACCTCGCTTCGGTCGTTCGTGATACCGTCGAGCATAACGAGCCTCGGAGCAAATGCATTTTATATGTGTAGTAAGCTCGTTGAAATATACAATCTCTCACCCAAGGTCACGTTCGTTGAGGGACAGTCGAATTACGGAACGGAAAATGCGGAAATCCTTGCGGTTTACACCTCGCTCGATGCAAAGAGCCGCTTTACAACTGATGAAAACGGCTTTGTGTTCTATGAAAACGGTGACGTAGTTTATCTTCTCGGCTACGAGGGTGACGAGGTCAATCTTGTTCTGCCCGAGGGCTTTAACGGTAAGAGCTATAAAATATATAGATATGCATTCTATCAAAACAGCGAGATTGAAAGCGTGGTTATTCCCCGTGGCGTTACGTCCATAGGATATTGTGCGTTCGGCTATTGCTCGGCACTTAAAAGCGTAGTAATCGGTGAGGACGTTTTGACGGTAGAGGGCTCGTTTTATAACTGTGAGAATCTTGAAAGCGCAGAGTTTACACACCACTTGAATTATTGGTACAGCTATTCCTCCTCCAGCTATACGATGGGAAGCTGGATGAAGAATTTGCAGGACAAGGCAAATGCGGCAAGTCAGATTAAGGGAAATTCGATAAGATACTTGAAATGCTCGCACGCCGACCATAATTAAAATTAAAAAATCACCGCCCCTGATTTTCTTGGGCGGTGATTTAATATCATTTAACGGAAAATTCATAAGCTTTAAATGAATAATGCTTATTACTGTGATACAATAATTTAAAAAGCAAAGGAGGCTCTTAACTTATGCGAAAGCTTGGAAGAATCTTTTTTTCCCGCTATGCCATATGTGCGCTAATAATTGCGGCTGAAATTGCTCTTTTTATTGCTCTTCAGATGCTGATGGAGTCCTTTGCGGTGCTCATTTCGTTCAGCACGTTGATTTCCGCTATTGCAATAATACACTTAATAAACAGGAACGTAAATCCCGAGTACAAGTCGTCGTGGGCGGTGGTTATTCTTTTTCTGCCGTACGTCGGAGTGAGCTTTTACGCTCTGTTTTTCAGACGCAGAATGACAAGGCGGGAGATTCGTCTCGGTGAAAAAATAAGCCGACTTATGAAAAGCCCTCCCGGGTGTGAGCAAAATATCCGAGAGCTTCAAGAGGAGGACCCGCTCGCCTCGGGCAAGGCAAGGGCTTTGCTCGGGGATGACGTGAATGCGGAGCTTTTCCGTGCAACGAGGTCCCGTTATTTCGCCTCGGGTGAGGAATACTTCAAGTCACTGACAGCCGCACTCCTCTCCGCAGAAAAATCCATATACCTCGAATATTTCATAATCGAGGAGGGGGTGATGTGGAATACGGTGCACAAAATTTTAACAGAAAAGGCACAGGAGGGGCTTGATGTCAGAGTGATGTACGATGACATCGGCTGTATGAAAACTCTGCCGGGAAAGTATTATAAAAGACTTATTTCTGAGGGCATTGACTGTCGCATCTTCGCCAAGGTCACGCCGAAGGTCACAACGGTGCACAACAACCGTGACCACAGAAAAATAGCGGTAATAGACAACAAAATCGCTTATACGGGCGGAATAAATCTCGCTGACGAGTACATTAACGAAAAAGATAGGCTCGGGCACTGGAAGGACGGCGGAGTTATGGTCGAGGGAGCTGCGGCATTCGGCTTTGCAAAGCAGTTTCTTTCCCTTTGGGCATACAATTCAAGGCGTGCAGAGGAGGCGGTGCTGCCGCTTTCGCAATATTCTGCCGTGCGGGGCGAGGGCGACGGAGGCTACTATATACCGTTTGGTGCGGGACCTATGCCGCTTTACGACTCGTCTGCGAAGAATGCGTTTTTGAATATAATAAATCAGGCTTGCTCTTACGTTTATATAACGACACCGTATCTTATAATCGACTTTGACCTGACAGAGGCTCTTTGCTGTGCGGCAGAGAGGGGCGTTGACGTGCGGATTATCACCCCGTCACGTGCGGACAAGCGTATAATTAAGGTTATGACTAAAAGCTCGTACCCGTATCTTTTGAAATCGGGAGTGAGAATATTTGAATATTCCCCCGGATTTATTCACGAAAAGCTCTTGGTCTGCGACGACCTTTATGCGGTCATCGGAAGCATTAATTTTGATTACAGAAGCCTCGTGCATCACTTTGAGGCAGGGCTTTGGATATACAAATCTCCGACGGTAAAGGACGCAAAGGACGGATTTTTGAAGACAGAGGAGCTTTCTCGGGAAAGGGACGTAAAAACCGCAAGGCTAAACCCCATAGAGTGGATTGTCAGAATACTTGTAAAGCTTTTTGCACCGCTTTTGTGATTAAAAAGCCTCTCTTTTGCAAAGAATAAGAAAAAAGAGAAAGGAGAGTAGCGTGAACATCACTTTGCACGAGCTTATGTCTTTGAGTATTCACGCCTAAAATTCTCTCGAAATGGGACCCAACCCCATTTCGGCGTAAAACGCATCGAGAATTTCGTCAAACATTTATGCGGTCGCCGAAACGGCGACAGGAAGGAGAGTAGTATGAAATACTTTTTATGCGGCCATTGCGGCAACATAGCCGAGCTTGTAAGAGACGGCGGTGCACAGCTTCACTGCTGCGGCGAGAAAATGCGGAAGCTTGACAAAGAGGGAATGATAGGCCCTGCCGAAAAGCATCTGCCGATAGTTAAGCACGGCAACGGAACGGTAACGGTCAGCGTTGCGGAAACTCCGCATCCGATGAGTGAGGAGCATTATATAGGTTGGATTGCCTTAACCACCGACAAGGGGGTTCAGAGAAAGGCATTTAAGCCCTCCGACACGCCTGTTGCGGTCTTCCCTGTTTTGGACGGTGAGGAGCCTCTTGAGGTCTATGCATTTTGCAATCTCCACGGAATGTGGTATAGGAGCGTGGAGCCGAAATATTGACTCTAACCCCATACCCGTGTGAAGATAAAGCCCGCTTGCAGCAAAGATTAAACCCCTGCGGAAAACAAAAGCCGCAGGGGTTTGATTTTTGCAAATTTATATTGATTCAAGCGAAAAGACGACGTGCTCAAGTGCCTCAAGAGTATGTGCAACCTCCATAGGATCACCGCCCTTTAAGTGTACGTTTGCTTCGATGCCAACGTTTCCTGAGTGTCCGCTTCTTGGAGCAGTAACCTGTATATCGGTGACGCTATACATTTTTCTGATTTTTTCAAGAGTTTGGGAGACTGCCGTATCGGAGTCGATTTCCACGTAAATGCCGAATCTGTCAGAGCGTTTAATCAGCTTGTATTCAAGCCTGTGAAGAAGAGTCACGGCTATTATCGAAATTGCGAATGCTCCGAGTGCCCCCTCATAGAAGCCCGCACCGAGGGCAAGACCTATGGCAGCTGTGCACCAAAGACCTGCGGCTGTTGTAAGTCCGGTGATTTGGAATCTGCCTTTTAAAAGAATTGTACCTACGCCGAGGAAGCCTATGCCCGAGATGACCTGTGCGGAGACACGCAACGGGTCCGAAACGCCATAAACCTCGTTCGTATAGAAGCCGAGCATTGCAGTGAGGGCTGCACCCGCAGTGACGAGAATGTGCGTACGCATACCTGCCGCGCGTCCTTGCTTGCCTCTTTCCATTCCTATAATTCCGCCAACAATGGTCGCAAGAAGCAGCTTTATAAGCACTACTGCGGGATCCGTAGGTGAGCGAAGCCAATCCATTACTTTTTCTAGGGTTTCCATAGCCGTCTCCGTTTCATTGAAATATAAAATATTCTATCATATTATATACTGTTTGTCAAGATTTTGTTTTTTTGTAATTATAAATTTCGAATCTTCCTGTGTTTTGTAAACTTAAGTTTACAAAACACTATGTGTTATTTGTTTTGGCTTAGTTTTCTTGCATTTACAGTTGAATAATTTTGAATATAGTAGTATAATAAAGATAAAGTTAAATTAAAAGAGGTACAACTGTGATTACTTACGAGGACGTAAAGGCGAACGAGGCGATAAAAACATATATAAAGGCGGCGGACAGCTCGCTTATTGCCCTCGGCTATACGGAGCATAGCTTTGCTCACGTATCAAAGGTCGCACTTGATGCGGCACATATACTTGAAACTATGGGCTACACTGAGCGTGAGTGCGAGCTTGCTAAAATTGCAGGATATATGCACGACATCGGAAATCTTGTCAACCGTGTGGAGCATTCGCAAAGCGGTGCGGTAATGGCTTTTAGAATACTAGACAAGATGGGTATGGACCCCGAGGAAATAGCGCTGGTAGTAACGGCTATAGGCAATCACGACGAGGGCACAGGTGTGCCTGTCAACCCCTTGTCTGCGGCACTGATTCTTGCGGACAAATGCGACGTAAGGCGTACCCGTGTGAGAAATTCCGACCTTTCGACCTTTGATATTCACGACAGGGTGAACTATTCCGTAGAGTCGGCAAGCACGGATATAGACAGGGTAGAGGGGACGTTTTCCTTGATGCTTTCAATAGATACGGCAATTAGCTCTGTTATGGATTATTTCGAGATTTTTCTGGGAAGAATGATACTGTGCCGCAAGGCGGCTGAAAGACTGGGACTTGCATTTAAGCTTATAATCAACAATCAACAACTGTTTTGATATAGCGAGCGAGAAATACTTGCGTTTTTCACCCTGACGGCTTCGGTGAGGTACAAAGCATCAATCCACCCTTTTTCTGGATTGTTTAAAGATATAAGAAATGGAGAACTTTATGACAGCTTTTGATGTTTTACAGCTAATTTGCGGTCTTGCACTCTTCCTTTACGGAATGGAGGTAATGGGAGATGCACTTAAAAAGAGTGCAGGCTCGGGTCTTAAAGCTATGCTCGGCAAGATGACGTCCAGTCCTGTAAAGGGCTTTTTGCTCGGACTTATCGTGACTGCGATAATTCAGTCCTCGTCCGCCACGACGGTTATGGTGGTCGGCTTCGTTAACTCGGGTACGATGACGCTTCTTCAGTCCGTCGGAGTAATTATCGGTGCAAACCTCGGAACTGCGGTCACCTCGTGGCTCACGGCACTCTCGGGAATTGACAGCGAGGGGGCAAGCGAAGCGCTTGCCGCTATAAAGTGGTTGAAGCCCGACGCTTGGATGCCGGTGCTTGCACTTATCGGTATTTGTCTTATTCTGTTTGTTAAAAGAGGCAAGAAGAGGGATATAGGAGTTATTCTTCTGGGCTTTGCGGTCCTGATGGTCGGTATGGAATATATGTCCGACTCCGTTTCGGCGCTAAAGGATAGCAGAGAATTCCAGAATCTTCTGACAAAGTTCTCAAATCCTCTTCTCGGTCTTCTGGCGGGTCTTATCCTTACGATGATAGTTCAGTCGTCCTCGGCATCTATCGGTATTTTGCAGTCCTTGACGGTGACGGGTGCTATCACCTACGGTGCGGCAATTCCTATTATTGTCGGACAGAATATAGGAACGTGTATTACCGCCATTCTTTCGTCCTTCGGTGCCAACAGGAACGGAAAGCGTGCCGCACTGATACATCTGTATTTCAACGTTATAGGTGCTGCGGTGGTGCTTGCAGGCTTCTACACAATAAACGCTTTTGCAGACTTTGCATTTGTCGATGAAAAGATTTATATGTGGGGCGTTGCAGGCGTGCATACGATATTCAAAATCATCTCTATCATACTGATCGGTCCTTTTTACCGCTATCTCGAAAAGCTCTCTCGCCTTACCATTCGTGACAAGGCGGGTGAAGAGGAAAGCTCCAGCTTGCTTGACGAGCGTCTGCTCGAAACCCCTGCTATCGCTGTTACCCGTGCGGTAGAGGTTGCGGTTGAAATGGCAGATATATCCACAAAGGCTCTGAAGAATTCGCTTTTGCTCTTTGACAGTTATGACACGAAGCTTGCAGACCGTGTGCGTGACCTTGAAGCAAGGGCTGATGTCTACGAGGACGCTCTTGGCACGTATCTTGTAAAGCTGTCGGCGTGCAGCCTTGATGCAAGAGATGCAAAACAGGTTACGAAGCTATTACACATAATCGGAGACTTCGAGCGTATTTCCGACCACGCAGTAAATATAACGGAATCCAGAGAGGAAATGAAGGATAAGAAGATCAGGTTCTCCGAGGAGGCACAGCGTGAGCTTTCGGTAATGCGGCTTGCAATAGACGACATACTCACAGCTACAAGAGATGCGTTTGTGAACAATGACGCAAAAAAGGCGGCAGACGTTGAGCCGCTCGAGCAGGTTGTTGATGATATGCGTGACCAAATCAAGCTCAACCACATCATTCGTCTGCAAAAGAGCGAATGCACCATTGAGCACGGCTTCATTCTCTCCGACCTTTTGACCAACTTCGAGCGTGTGTCCGACCACTGCTCGAACATCGCAGGCTGCGTCATTGAAATCTCCGAGCACGGCGCTCTTGATATGCACAAATACCTTGCGGACGTCCGTGAGGGAAGTGTGGGCTTCGAGGAAAAGTATAACGAGTACAAGAGAAAATACAACATTTGATTTTTGCAAAAAACAAGCGTCCGCTGAAGCTTCAGCGGACGCTTGTTTTTTGCAAAAATCAAATGTTGTATTTTCTCTTGTACTCGTTATACTTTTCCTCGAAGCCCACACTTCCCTCACGGACGTCCGCAAGGTATTTGTGCATATCAAGAGCGCCGTGCTCGGAGATTTCAATGACGCAGCCTGCGATGTTCGAGCAGTGGTCGGACACACGCTCGAAGTTGGTCAAAAGGTCGGAGAGAATGAAGCCGTGCTCAATGGTGCATTCGCTCTTTTGCAGACGAATGATGTGGTTGAGCTTGATTTGGTCACGCATATCATCAACAACCTGCTCGAGCGGCTCAACGTCTGCCGCCTTTTTTGCGTCATTGTTCACAAACGCATCTCTTGTAGCTGTGAGTATGTCGTCTATTGCAAGCCGCATTACCGAAAGCTCACGCTGTGCCTCCTCGGAGAACCTGATCTTCTTATCCTTCATTTCCTCTCTGGATTCCGTTATATTTACTGCGTGGTCGGAAATACGCTCGAAGTCTCCGATTATGTGTAATAGCTTCGTAACCTGTTTTGCATCTCTTGCATCAAGGCTGCACGCCGACAGCTTTACAAGATACGTGCCAAGAGCGTCCTCGTAGACATCAGCCCTTGCTTCAAGGTCACGCACACGGTCTGCAAGCTTCGTGTCATAACTGTCAAAGAGCAAAAGCGAATTCTTCAGAGCCTTTGTGGATATATCTGCCATTTCAACCGCAACCTCTACCGCACGGGTAACAGCGATAGCAGGGGTTTCGAGCAGACGCTCGTCAAGCAAGCTGGAGCTTTCCTCTTCACCCGCCTTGTCACGAATGGTAAGGCGAGAGAGCTTTTCGAGATAGCGGTAAAAAGGACCGATCAGTATGATAGAGATGATTTTGAATATCGTATGCACGCCTGCAACGCCCCACATATAAATCTTTTCATCGACAAATGCAAAGTCTGCAAAAGCGTTTATTGTGTAGAAGCCTGCAAGCACCACCGCAGCACCTATAACGTTGAAATACAGATGTATCAGTGCGGCACGCTTTCCGTTCCTGTTGGCACCGAAGGACGAAAGAATGGCGGTAATACACGTTCCTATATTCTGTCCGACAATAATAGGAATTGCCGCACCGTAGGTGATAGCACCCGTCACCGTCAAGGACTGCAAAATACCGATAGATGCCGAGGACGACTGAACTATCATCGTAAGGATAAGACCCGCCAGAAGACCGAGAAGAGGATTTGAGAACTTTGTCAGAAGATTCTGGAATTCTCTGCTATCCTTTAGCGCCGAAACGGAGTCGGACATATATTCCATACCGACCATCAGGACCGCAAAGCCCAGAAGAATAACTCCTATATCCCTCTTCTTGCCTCTTTTAACAAACAGAATAAGACAAATACCGATAAGTGCAAGCACCGGCATCCAAGCGTCGGGCTTCAACCACTTTATAGCGGCAAGCGCTTCGCTTGCCCCCTCGCTGTCAATTCCCGAGAGTGCCGTGAGCCACGAGGTGACCGCAGTTCCGAGGTTTGCACCGATAATTACTCCGACGGACTGAAGAAGCGTCATCGTACCCGAGTTAACGAAGCCGACCACCATAACCGTCGTGGCGGACGAGGACTGAATTATCGCAGTCACGATAAGTCCGAGCAAAAAGCCCTTTACAGGACTGGACGTCATCTTGCCGAGCATAGCTTTAAGACCCGAGCCTGCACTCTTTTTAAGTGCATCTCCCATTACCTCCATTCCGTAAAGGAAGAGTGCAAGACCGCAAATTAGCTGTAAAACATCAAAAGCTGTCATAAAGTTCTCCATTTCTTATATCTTTAAACAATCCAGAAAAAGGGTGGATTGATGCTTTGTACCTCACCGAAGCCGTCAGGGTGAAAAACGCAAGTATTTCTCGCTCGCTATATCAAAACAGTTGTTGATTGTTGATTATAAGCTTAAATGCAAGTCCCAGTCTTTCAGCCGCCTTGCGGCACAGTATCATTCTTCCCAGAAAAATCTCGAAATAATCCATAACAGAGCTAATTGCCGTATCTATTGAAAGCATCAAGGAAAACGTCCCCTCTACCCTGTCTATATCCGTGCTTGCCGACTCTACGGAATAGTTCACCCTGTCGTGAATATCAAAGGTCGAAAGGTCGGAATTTCTCACACGGGTACGCCTTACGTCGCATTTGTCCGCAAGAATCAGTGCCGCAGACAAGGGGTTGACAGGCACACCTGTGCCCTCGTCGTGATTGCCTATAGCCGTTACTACCAGCGCTATTTCCTCGGGGTCCATACCCATCTTGTCTAGTATTCTAAAAGCCATTACCGCACCGCTTTGCGAATGCTCCACACGGTTGACAAGATTTCCGATGTCGTGCATATATCCTGCAATTTTAGCAAGCTCGCACTCACGCTCAGTGTAGCCCATAGTTTCAAGTATATGTGCCGCATCAAGTGCGACCTTTGATACGTGAGCAAAGCTATGCTCCGTATAGCCGAGGGCAATAAGCGAGCTGTCCGCCGCCTTTATATATGTTTTTATCGCCTCGTTCGCCTTTACGTCCTCGTAAGTAATCACAGTTGTACCTCTTTTAATTTAACTTTATCTTTATTATACTACTATATTCAAAATTATTCAACTGTAAATGCAAGAAAACTAAGCCAAAACAAATAACACATAGTGTTTTGTAAACTTAAGTTTACAAAACACAGGAAGATTCGAAATTTATAATTACAAAAAAACAAAATCTTGACAAACAGTATATAATATGATAGAATATTTTATATTTCAATGAAACGGAGACGGCTATGGAAACCCTAGAAAAAGTAATGGATTGGCTTCGCTCACCTACGGATCCCGCAGTAGTGCTTATAAAGCTGCTTCTTGCGACCATTGTTGGCGGAATTATAGGAATGGAAAGAGGCAAGCAAGGACGCGCGGCAGGTATGCGTACGCACATTCTCGTCACTGCGGGTGCAGCCCTCACTGCAATGCTCGGCTTCTATACGAACGAGGTTTATGGCGTTTCGGACCCGTTGCGTGTCTCCGCACAGGTCATCTCGGGCATAGGCTTCCTCGGCGTAGGTACAATTCTTTTAAAAGGCAGATTCCAAATCACCGGACTTACAACAGCCGCAGGTCTTTGGTGCACAGCTGCCATAGGTCTTGCCCTCGGTGCGGGCTTCTATGAGGGGGCACTCGGAGCATTCGCAATTTCGATAATAGCCGTGACTCTTCTTCACAGGCTTGAATACAAGCTGATTAAACGCTCTGACAGATTCGGCATTTACGTGGAAATCGACTCCGATACGGCAGTCTCCCAAACTCTTGAAAAAATCAGAAAAATGTATAGCGTCACCGATATACAGGTTACTGCTCCAAGAAGCGGACACTCAGGAAACGTTGGCATCGAAGCAAACGTACACTTAAAGGGCGGTGATCCTATGGAGGTTGCACATACTCTTGAGGCACTTGAGCACGTCGTCTTTTCGCTTGAATCAATATAAATTTGCAAAAATCAAACCCCTGCGGCTTTTGTTTTCCGCAGGGGTTTAATCTTTGCTGCAAGCGGGCTTTATCTTCACACGGGTATGGGGTTAGAGTCAATATTTCGGCTCCACGCTCCTATACCACATTCCGTGGAGATTGCAAAATGCATAGACCTCAAGAGGCTCCTCACCGTCCAAAACAGGGAAGACCGCAACAGGCGTGTCGGAGGGCTTAAATGCCTTTCTCTGAACCCCCTTGTCGGTGGTTAAGGCAATCCAACCTATATAATGCTCCTCACTCATCGGATGCGGAGTTTCCGCAACGCTGACCGTTACCGTTCCGTTGCCGTGCTTAACTATCGGCAGATGCTTTTCGGCAGGGCCTATCATTCCCTCTTTGTCAAGCTTCCGCATTTTCTCGCCGCAGCAGTGAAGCTGTGCACCGCCGTCTCTTACAAGCTCGGCTATGTTGCCGCAATGGCCGCATAAAAAGTATTTCATACTACTCTCCTTCCTGTCGCCGTTTCGGCGACCGCATAAATGTTTGACGAAATTCTCGATGCGTTTTACGCCGAAATGGGGTTGGGTCCCATTTCGAGAGAATTTTAGGCGTGAATACTCAAAGACATAAGCTCGTGCAAAGTGATGTTCACGCTACTCTCCTTTCTCTTTTTTCTTATTCTTTGCAAAAGAGAGGCTTTTTAATCACAAAAGCGGTGCAAAAAGCTTTACAAGTATTCTGACAATCCACTCTATGGGGTTTAGCCTTGCGGTTTTTACGTCCCTTTCCCGAGAAAGCTCCTCTGTCTTCAAAAATCCGTCCTTTGCGTCCTTTACCGTCGGAGATTTGTATATCCAAAGCCCTGCCTCAAAGTGATGCACGAGGCTTCTGTAATCAAAATTAATGCTTCCGATGACCGCATAAAGGTCGTCGCAGACCAAGAGCTTTTCGTGAATAAATCCGGGGGAATATTCAAATATTCTCACTCCCGATTTCAAAAGATACGGGTACGAGCTTTTAGTCATAACCTTAATTATACGCTTGTCCGCACGTGACGGGGTGATAATCCGCACGTCAACGCCCCTCTCTGCCGCACAGCAAAGAGCCTCTGTCAGGTCAAAGTCGATTATAAGATACGGTGTCGTTATATAAACGTAAGAGCAAGCCTGATTTATTATATTCAAAAACGCATTCTTCGCAGACGAGTCGTAAAGCGGCATAGGTCCCGCACCAAACGGTATATAGTAGCCTCCGTCGCCCTCGCCCCGCACGGCAGAATATTGCGAAAGCGGCAGCACCGCCTCCTCTGCACGCCTTGAATTGTATGCCCAAAGGGAAAGAAACTGCTTTGCAAAGCCGAATGCCGCAGCTCCCTCGACCATAACTCCGCCGTCCTTCCAGTGCCCGAGCCTATCTTTTTCGTTAATGTACTCGTCAGCGAGATTTATTCCGCCCGTATAAGCGATTTTGTTGTCTATTACCGCTATTTTTCTGTGGTCACGGTTGTTGTGCACCGTTGTGACCTTCGGCGTGACCTTGGCGAAGATGCGACAGTCAATGCCCTCAGAAATAAGTCTTTTATAATACTTTCCCGGCAGAGTTTTCATACAGCCGATGTCATCGTACATCACTCTGACATCAAGCCCCTCCTGTGCCTTTTCTGTTAAAATTTTGTGCACCGTATTCCACATCACCCCCTCCTCGATTATGAAATATTCGAGGTATATGGATTTTTCTGCGGAGAGGAGTGCGGCTGTCAGTGACTTGAAGTATTCCTCACCCGAGGCGAAATAACGGGACCTCGTTGCACGGAAAAGCTCCGCATTCACGTCATCCCCGAGCAAAGCCCTTGCCTTGCCCGAGGCGAGCGGGTCCTCCTCTTGAAGCTCTCGGATATTTTGCTCACACCCGGGAGGGCTTTTCATAAGTCGGCTTATTTTTTCACCGAGACGAATCTCCCGCCTTGTCATTCTGCGTCTGAAAAACAGAGCGTAAAAGCTCACTCCGACGTACGGCAGAAAAAGAATAACCACCGCCCACGACGACTTGTACTCGGGATTTACGTTCCTGTTTATTAAGTGTATTATTGCAATAGCGGAAATCAACGTGCTGAACGAAATGAGCACCGCAAAGGACTCCATCAGCATCTGAAGAGCAATAAAAAGAGCAATTTCAGCCGCAATTATTAGCGCACATATGGCATAGCGGGAAAAAAAGATTCTTCCAAGCTTTCGCATAAGTTAAGAGCCTCCTTTGCTTTTTAAATTATTGTATCACAGTAATAAGCATTATTCATTTAAAGCTTATGAATTTTCCGTTAAATGATATTAAATCACCGCCCAAGAAAATCAGGGGCGGTGATTTTTTAATTTTAATTATGGTCGGCGTGCGAGCATTTCAAGTATCTTATCGAATTTCCCTTAATCTGACTTGCCGCATTTGCCTTGTCCTGCAAATTCTTCATCCAGCTTCCCATCGTATAGCTGGAGGAGGAATAGCTGTACCAATAATTCAAGTGGTGTGTAAACTCTGCGCTTTCAAGATTCTCACAGTTATAAAACGAGCCCTCTACCGTCAAAACGTCCTCACCGATTACTACGCTTTTAAGTGCCGAGCAATAGCCGAACGCACAATATCCTATGGACGTAACGCCACGGGGAATAACCACGCTTTCAATCTCGCTGTTTTGATAGAATGCATATCTATATATTTTATAGCTCTTACCGTTAAAGCCCTCGGGCAGAACAAGATTGACCTCGTCACCCTCGTAGCCGAGAAGATAAACTACGTCACCGTTTTCATAGAACACAAAGCCGTTTTCATCAGTTGTAAAGCGGCTCTTTGCATCGAGCGAGGTGTAAACCGCAAGGATTTCCGCATTTTCCGTTCCGTAATTCGACTGTCCCTCAACGAACGTGACCTTGGGTGAGAGATTGTATATTTCAACGAGCTTACTACACATATAAAATGCATTTGCTCCGAGGCTCGTTATGCTCGACGGTATCACGAACGACCGAAGCGAGGTGCACTGTGCGAACGCATAAGGACCTACGGTTTCCACTCCCTCTGAAAGTGTCAGGGATTTCAAATTTGAGCATCCGTAAAATGCGTCCCAGCCAAGCGACTTGACGCTTCCCGGCACCGTTATTTCCTTAAGGCTATCGCAATAAGCGAAGGCATACTCGCCTATGGCGGTTACAGAATCGGGTATATTCACCTTGGTATACGCCCTGCCTCTGAATGCGTGGTCGTATATTGCATAATTCTTGCCCTCGTAGCTCTCAGGCAACATAAGCTCGCCCTCGGTAATAAACGAGTCTAAAAGCAGCACCGCCTCACCGTCAACGAAGAATATGAAATCTCCCACCGTTATAAGCTTGCTCGGCTCGTCGAGGCCGTGATGAATAGCACGGGTATAGTAGCCTATATAGCCGTTTGACCAGTTTTTTCCAACAGTTATATAATCGGAATTGTCATATACCTCTATCAGCTTTTCGCAATAATAGAACGCCTGCTCGCCTATGCTCTGCACATTTTTTCCAAGCGTAACCTTTATAAGACTATCTGAGTTGAAGGCTTCTCTTCCGATTATTTTAACACCGTCACCTATTACAAGCTCCCTTGTTGACCAGCCGTAGAATGCGTAATCTCCGATTTCCATCACACTCTCGGGAATTATCAATGCTCTGTCCGCATAGCCATAGCACCCCGCAAATGCGTTGCTTCCCATTTTTTCAAGTCCGTCGGAGAATACTAACTCGCTAACGCTTGAA
>JAZOQA010000072.1:0-19573 GCA_045655765.1 Eubacteriales bacterium
TACCATTTAAGTACTTCCCATCTTTTCGTATCCTTACGTGAAAGGTTTTGTGTCGCAGCAAAGTGGAAGCTACTTTTATGGAATGCGTTCCGCCTTGCGGGACGCATTCTTTATATTTTTGGAGGAAAAAGAAAAATGAAACTCAAAAGACTCACAGCACTCTTCTTCGCATTGGTTCTTCTGCGTTCTATAATTGCACGAGCCTTACGATATAATGCGAGGCAGAAAGTAAGCCCGACGGATGGAATTCAAGGTGGAACTATTCTAATTGCCCTGTAGTTTGGGGCTACAAGCCGGAATCATAATAAAATATTTTCAAATCTAGTTGACAAAGCATAAGAAATATGTTAAAATAATAACGAACCTGACAACAAGGGCAAAGTAGCCCTGACGGAAAGGCACGTGAACAAAATAATTTTTAAAGACCGTTTAAAAGAACGGTCCTGCGTGTCGCATCCGTATACTCTAAAAAAGAGCAGGGTGCGACACTTTTTATATGGAGGATTTTATGCAAACACGTATAGCCGTAATGGGAATAATAGTGGAAAACCTCGATTCCGTCGAGGCTCTTAACGCTCTTTTGCACGAATTTGGGCGATATATCATCGGAAGAATGGGCATCCCGTACCAGAAGCGTGGTGTCAGTATAGTTTCTATTGCCATAGATGCACCGCAGGACGTAATTTCCGCTCTTTCTGGGCGAGTGGGCGCTCTTTCGGGCGTGAGCGTCAAGACCGCATACTCAAACGTAAAATCGGACGACGGTGAATAAAATGAACGCTCGTCTTGAAGAAATAATAAATAAGCTCTCGACGGAAAAAAGCCTCGACCTTAAAGAATACGAATATCTCGTAAAAAACAGGTCAGAAGAAGCCCAAGGGCTTTTGCAGACCATCGCACACGGGGAAAAGCTGAAGCACTACGGATGTGGAGTCTTTGTCCGAGGTCTTATAGAAATTAGCAATATTTGCAAAAACGACTGCCTCTATTGCGGAATAAGATGTGGGAACAGCGAGGCACAGCGTTACCGCCTTTCAAAGGACGAAATTCTTGCCTCTTGCGAGGCAGGACACGCCCTCGGACTTCGCTCGTTTGTTTTGCAGGGGGGCGAGGACCCTTATTTCACCGATGAGGTGCTTGAGGATATAGTTTCACAAATCAAGTGCCGCTTTCCTGACTCGGCTGTGACGCTTTCGTTGGGGGAGAGGAGCCGTGAAAGCTATGAAAGGCTCTATAAAGCCGGCACAGACCGTTATCTTCTCAGGCACGAAACGGCAACCAAAGCCCACTACGAAAGGCTTCATCCGAGGGAAATGAGCTATGACAACCGCATCAAGTGTCTTTACGATTTAAAGGAAATCGGTTATCAGGTCGGGTGCGGCTTTATGGTCGGCTCGCCATATCAGACCGATGAAAATATTGCGGGGGACTTGAAATTTATAGAGCAGTTTAAGCCCGATATGTGCGGAATAGGACCGTTTATTCCGCATAAAAGGAGTGTTTTCTCCGATTTTCCATCGGGGAGCGTCGAGCTTACGTGCTATCTTTTGTCAATAATTCGCATTATGCACCCAAAGGTGCTTTTGCCTGCCACGACGGCACTCGGCACGCTTCTTGACGGAGGACGGGAGATGGGCATTCTTGCGGGGGCAAACGTAGTTATGCCAAATCTCTCACCCCAATCGGTACGTGCAAAGTACGATTTGTACGACGGCAAGCTTTATTCAAAATCCGAATCGGCAGAGGCTCTTTTTGAGCTGTCGGCAAGACTTGAAAAAATCGGGCATCATATCGAGTACACAAGAGGCGATGCTCTTAAATAAATCGCAAAATACAGAAAGAAGGAAAATGAAAATGGCAATTTACAATCCCAAATCGCTTCGTGCCGAGGAGTTCATCAACGACGGTGAAATTCTCGCAACAATAGAATATGCGGAAAAAAACAAGCATAACGCAGCCTTGATCGAGGAAATTCTTGAAAAGGCAAGACCGAAAAGTGGGGAGGGCGGAATTACCTGTGCAGGACTTTCCCACCGTGAGGCGGCAGTGCTTCTTGCCTGCGATCTGCCCGATATGACCGAAAAGCTCTTTCGTCTCGCCGAGGAAATCAAGCTTGCGTTTTACGGCAACAGAATAGTTATGTTCGCACCCCTTTACCTCTCCAACTATTGTGTAAACGGCTGTGTATACTGTCCATACCACCTTAAAAACAAGCATATATGCAGAAAAAAGCTGACACAAGAGGAGGTTCGCCGTGAGGTAATCGCACTTCAGGATATGGGTCACAAGCGTCTTGCAATAGAGTCGGGCGAGGACCCCGTAAACAACCCCATAGAGTACATACTCGAATGCATTAAGACGATATATTCCGTAAAGCACAAAAACGGTGCAATCCGCCGTGTCAACGTCAATATTGCGGCAACCACCGTGGAAAATTACAAAAAGCTTAAGGATGCAGGCATCGGCACGTATATTCTCTTTCAAGAAACCTACCACAAGGAAAGCTACCTGAAGCTTCACCCCACAGGACCGAAGCACGACTACGATTATCACACCGAGGCTATGGACAGAGCTATGGAGGGCGGAATCGACGACGTAGGACTTGGCGTGCTTTTCGGGCTTGAGCTTTATATGTACGAATTTGTCGGACTTATGATGCACGCAGAGCATCTTGAGGCTGTACACGGCGTAGGACCGCACACAATAAGCGTGCCGAGAATCAAGCGTGCAGACGACATCGACCCTGGCATTTTCGACAACTCAATTTCCGATGAAATGTTTGAAAAGATTATCGCCTGCATACGCATTGCCGTTCCATATACGGGAATGATAATCTCAACAAGAGAGTCCGAGGCGGTCAGAGGCCGTGTTCTGAACTGCGGTATCTCGCAAATCAGCGGTGCGTCGAGAACCTCTGTCGGCGGCTATACCGAGGAGGAGCGTCCCCACGACTCCGAGCAGTTCGACGTTTCCGACCAGCGTACCCTTGACGAGGTTGTACGTTGGCTTATGAAGTGCGGACACATTCCGTCGTTCTGCACAGCCTGCTACAGAGAGGGAAGAACCGGCGACAGATTTATGTCCCTTTGCAAGACAGGGCAGATTCAAAACTGCTGCCACCCCAACGCACTTATGACCCTTGCGGAATACCTGACGGACTACGCAACAGATGAAACGAAGAAAATCGGCTTTGAGCTGATTGAACGTGAGCTTGACAAGATTCCTAACGAAAAGGCAAGAAAAATTGCGGCAGAAAACGTAGAAGCAATTAAAAGCTCAAACAGACGTGATTTCAGATTTTAATTAAAAAGAGGAGAAACCAAGAGAGATGACACTGAATGATACCGTGAGTGCAAACAGACTTCATATAGGCTTTTTTGGAATGCGGAATGCGGGCAAGTCCAGCGTCGTAAACGCCGTCGTCGGTCAGGATCTCTCCCTTGTTTCGGAGGTAAAGGGTACAACGACCGACCCCGTTTCAAAGGCAATGGAGCTTTTGCCCATAGGCCCCGTTGTTATCATAGACACTCCGGGTCTTGATGATGAGGGGGAGCTTGGCAGAATGAGAGTTACAAAGGCTCGCAAGGCTTTAAGCACAGTTGACGTTGCGGTGATTGTGGTGGATGCAACGGTCGGCTTCACAAGTTTGGATTCAGAGCTTAAAAAGACGGTAGAAGACAAGAAAATTCCCTACGTTTGCGTTTTCAACAAAGCAGATTTGCTCCCCGAAATACCGACGGCAAAAAATGATGAAATTTACGTCAGTGCAAAAACGGGATTTGGAATTTTTGATTTAAAGGAAAAGATAGCCGCCTCCGTTCCAAAGGGGGAGGAGAAGAGAATAGTCGGCGACCTTATCTCACCTGAGGATATTGTAGTTTTAGTCACCCCTATTGACGAGTCTGCACCCAAGGGGCGTCTTATACTCCCGCAGCAGCAGACAATAAGAGATATTCTCGATTCGGGTGCTATACCCGTCGTTTGCCGTGACACAGAGCTTTCCGCAGCCCTAAAAAGCCTTGCAAAAAAGCCTCGTCTTGTCATAACAGACTCGCAGGTGTTTGGCAAGGTAGCCAAAATCTTGCCAAAGGACATACCCCTGACCTCGTTTTCTATTTTATTTGCCCGTTACAAGGGAACTCTAAATCAGGCACTCGAGGGGGCTTGGAGACTTGATTTGCTGAAAGACGGCGACACCGTCTTAATTTCCGAGGGCTGTACTCATCACCGTCAGTGCGGTGACATCGGAACCGTAAAGCTGCCTAAATGGATTTCTGATTATACGGGAAAGAAGCTTAATTTTAAGTTTACCTCGGGCAAGGATTTTCCTGACGAGCTTTCGGGCATAGCTCTTGTTATTCATTGCGGCGGCTGTATGCTTACCGAGCGTGAGATGCACTCAAGAGCCGCTGTTGCCGAGGAGCTTGAAACCGCTTTCTCAAATTACGGAATAATAATAGCCCACATTCACGGAATTCTGCTTCGCTCCCTTGAGCCTTTTCCTGAGGTTTTGGAGCTTTTTGGCAAAAGATAACTTTTTAATTTCCCAAATACAACACGAGGTATCACTCTTTTTATATGAATGATAATGTTTTTAAAAGGCTTGGAATGAAATACGGTCTTGCACTCGCCCCAATGGCGGGATTTACAGACCGAGCTATGCGTGCGGTTTGCCATTTGCACGGCTCGGAATATTCCGTCACGGAAATGGTTAGTGCAAAGGCGGTTCAATACGGCGACCGCAAGACTCTCGCTCTTGCGAAAATACTTCCAGACGAGGGACCCACCTCGGTGCAGATTTTCGGCTCGGAGCCGTCCGTTATGGCATATGCGGCGGGGGTTCTTTCTTCACCCGTCCCGGGCGGTGTACAGCCTGTCGGCATAGATATAAATATGGGCTGCCCTGTCAACAAAATCTTTTCAAACGGCGAGGGAAGTGCACTTATGAGAAGCCCCGAGCTTATAAGAAATATCGTCGAGTCTGTCGCAAAGGCAACAAAGCTCCCCTGTACGGTAAAAATGCGTGTCGGCATAGACAAAGAGCATATAAATGCAGTCGAGTGTGCTCTTGCGGCAGAGTCAGGCGGTGCGTCGCTCATTACAATTCACGGAAGAACACGTGTACAGATGTACTCGGGCGAGGTTGATTTGGAAACGATAGCAAGGGTAAAAGAGAGCGTTAAAATTCCCGTTATGGCAAACGGTGACGTCACAGATGCAAAATCCGCATTGCTTATGCTCCGAAATACCGCCGCCGACGGACTTATGATAGGCAGAGGTGCGGTAGGCAACCCCTTTATCTTCGAGGAAATCCGTGCGACGCTTGCAAAACAGAGCTATACGCCCCCCACCTTGGAGGAGCGTATTGAGTGTGCACTCTTACAGCTCAGGCTTGCAAAAGAGGAAAAGGGCGAGTCCGTTGCAGTCAAGGAGGCGAGGAAGCAAATTGCACTGTATCTCCGCTCGTTCCGAGGTGCGGCTCAAATCAGAGCGCAAATCAACAGAGCAGAGACGTACGAGGCAGTTTCATTGGCACTTTGTTCCGCTCTTTCAGAATAGGTAAGAAAATATGCTGAAATTTAAAGAGATTACAGAAAATAATATAAAAAAGCTTGCAAATGAACTATTCTTTGGAGACTTGTATGCCAAGGAGATTTTAGAGAGCTTTGACCTATCCGAGACGGGCGTCTCTTACGCCGTCGAAGCTTCAAGCGGCTGTATGCTCATTCGTATTTGCGACAACCTTCAATATTTGTTCGTCTATCCCATAGAATTAAGCGAAAAGGCTGACCCAAAGACTTCGGTGCTTTTGATTTCCGAGTATGCGATGAGGGAGGAAATTCCTCTTGAATTTACCGATGTAGAAGAGGAGGCACTCTCTGACTTGAAATCCCTCGGCTTTAAGAATTTGCTTGTAAATTCCGAGACAGAGGGAGTATTCCGTGTGAAAATAATGACGGAGTGCGATATGCTACAAGAGCCGCCGACGCTAACACTTGGGGATATAAAAATATCAGCTCCAACGCCCTCCGATGCCTTGGAATACGGTGCAATTTGCAAGGACACGGACCTTAACCGCCTTTGGGGGTATGACTACCGAGAGGATAATCCGAATGCCGACGGAGAGTACTTCGTTAAAGAGGCTTTGCGTGGCTTTGACCTCGGCACGTCCTTGACTCTGCTTTTAAGAAGCGGGGAACACGTAATAGGTGACGTTCAGCTCTTCGCCTTTGACGGCAGAGGAAAAGCGGAATGCTCCGTCAGAATAGCCCGTGAAAGTCAGGGCAGGGGCTACGGCTCTGTTGCCGTTTTTTCGGCGATAAAGGTAGCTCGTCTGATAGGACTTGATTGTCTTTTGTGCGACGTGCTTTCCGAGAATAAAAAATCGGTAGCACTTTTTACAAAATATTTTACTAAAACAGAGTCAAAAAAACCTGACAAGTATCATTTTGAAATTAAACTTTAATTATAAATTAAAAGCTTCGCACAAGTTGAACTCCTGTGCGAAGCGTTCTTTTTTATTCCTTTATTTTCTTGAATAAAGCTCAATAGCTTCCTTGATTTCAAGCGAAACGGACTCCACCTCCGAGCGGAATTCCATAGCAGAGACACGGTATGCTCCAACTCCGAGAATAACGTACTGCTCTTGCAAATCAGAGGTCACCACCCTGACAAAATGGCTCTCGGCAAGCTCGTGTGCCGTCCTTTCAATATAGGTGTCTGCGGTTTCACCCTCTTTTGTGTAAACCACTGTGACGTTTCCGAGGACTTCCTCAAAGCCCTTGTTTTCCTTACGCTTGTAAGCGTCGAAAACTATTATTGCCCGACATCTTTTAAAAGCCGTAAAATTACACATAAGGCGGATTAAAACGTCACGGGCATCGGAGAGGTGAAGCTGTGATTTTTCTTTAAGCTCACACCAAGCGTAAATGAGATTATACCCGTCTATAATTATCAATTCTTCGCCTCTCGGTTTTACCTTTTTAGGCTTTTGTTTATGTGGCGTTTCCGTTTCTGCCGCAGAATTTACTGTTTTTTCGGAGATTTTTCTTGGTTTTATCTTTCCGTACGTAGCCTCGAAAATTCTCATCAGCTCCTTGTCCTCTGCGGCAGTCCCTCTATACGATGAGGTCTGCCTTTGACGTGCTTCAAAGACATCCTCTTTGTCGGAAGAATCCTCTCCCACAGCTGCGTGCATCATTGCATCGGCCTCGTCCCACGGAACAACAAAGCCCGAGCCGTTTTTGCAGAATACGGAGTTCGGAGTATTCCTTTCATCAAGAGTTGGCTCGTAGCCCCTTTCCGCTATTATTTCCTCGGCGTTATGGCACGGCTTATACGGACCTATCCGAAGCGTGATTTTGCCCTCGCCACGGGTATAAGCACGAAGCTCCGTAGCATATCGTCTCATAGTCAAAACGGGGCAGTTGCCTCGGAGAGTTGCCGTGCCAGCCAATATTTCGGGTGCATCGGCAGACCCGTGCATTTGCGTAATATCAGTCATTGCGCGTCCAAGGCTGTCCAGCGGAAGGGTGATTTCAAAATCAAATGTCGGCTCAAGCAAAACGGACCTTGCTTTCATTAGTCCTTGCCTCACGGCTCTGTACGTCGCCTGCCTGAAATCACCGCCCTCGGTGTGCTTTAGGTGACCCTTGCCCCCTATGAGTGTAATTCTCACGTCTGTTAAGGGAGCACCGATAAGAACGCCTCTGTGCACCTTTTCCGTTATATGCGAGAGTATAAGACGCTGCCAATGTCCCGAGAGTGTATCGGGAGGGCAATCGACATCAGTGACTATTCCGCTGCCCTCTGCGAGCGGCTCTATTCGCAGATGAACCTCCGCATAATGTCTTAGCGGCTCGAAATGCCCCGAACCGAAAACAGTATCGGCTACCGTTTCCTTGTAAAGAATCGTTCCGTCATCAAATTCTACGTCCGTATTAAAACGCTCCTTGATTACACGCTTTATGACCTCGGTTTGAATTTCGCCCATAAGACGTATCTTTATTTCTTTTGAACGCTCCTCAAACGCAATGGAAAGGCTCGGGTCCTCCTCGGAGAGCGTCAGAAGCTTCAAATAAAGCGAGTAAGAGTCCGTTCCATCGGGCAGAAGCATTCTGTAATCAAGCACCGGTGTCAGAGCGGTTTCGTCGTTTGCTTCAATTCCAAGCCCCTCACCGATTCTTGTATGCTCAGGACCGAGCAGGGCACAAAGAGTTCCCGGGGTCGCAAGCTTTATTTGCTTGAATTTATTGGCAGAATATACACGAATTTCTTCAATCTTTTCGACTACAGTCTCTTTTGATAAATTAGTGTGCGTTATCGTATTCTTTGGGGCAAGCGTGCCGCCTGTGATTTTAACAAACGTAAGGCGTCTGTTTTTTTCGTCCCGTGATATTTTATATACCTTTGCTCCGAAGAGGCGGTCTTGGTAGGCAGGCGGTAAGGTATACCTTGAAAGTCCTCGAATAAAATCGTCAATTCCCGTCATTCTTAAGGCAGAACCGAAAAAGCAGGGGAGTATACGCCTTTTCTTGATAGCCATAGCAATGCTTTCGTCCGAAAGTGTGCCTGTCTCAAAAAATTCCTCCATAAGCTCTTCGTCTGACGAGGCGACGTTTTCGTAAAAATCAGCCGTCCTCTCACTTGAAAAATCAACGACCGAGGAGGAAAGATTGAATTTTAAGTTTTCAAGAAGCTCACAGCGGTCCTTTTTTGCTATATCGGTTTTGTTTATAAAAATAAAGGTGGGGATACGGCGTGCAAGAAGTAGATTCCAAAGCGTTTTTGTGTGTGCCTCGACGCCCTCTGTTGCACTCACTACAAGTATGGCATAATCCTGAACGCAGAGTGCACGCTCGCACTCGCACGAAAAATCAACGTGCCCCGGCGTGTCCACAAGAGTTATTTCCAAATCTCCAAGGTCAAGGGTTGCTTGAGAAGAAAAAATGGTTATTCCTCGCTCTCTTTCAAGCGAATGCGTGTCGAGAAACGCCGTACCCTTATCCACCCGACCGACCTCACGCACCGAGCCGCACTTGTAGAGCAGAGCTTCGGAAAGCGTGGTTTTTCCCGCATCGACGTGTGCAAGAATACCTAAAACAGCCTTTCTTTTTGCCATACCTACCCCTCCTTTCATAGATTTATATCTAATTTTATCACATATTGATAAAAAAGTAAATGATCTTTGCAAAAAAAGCCCCGAGCATTATTGCTCGGGGTACTTTTTACTTAATTTCGACAGTTACGTGTTTTCCGCACGTGTTTGCCGCAGCCTTCATCACCTGGCGTATAGCCTTTGCGATTCTGCCGTGACGCCCAATAACCATGCCCGTGTCGCTCTCGGCAACGGTGAGGGTAAGCTCAACCTCATCGCCGTCAACGACCTCTTCAACATTTACATCATCGGGATTGTCAACGATAGCACGGGCGATGCCTGCGAGTACTTCTTTAAGCTCCATTTGTACTACCTGTTTCTCTCGGAAACAATCCTTTCGGGTTCACTTTTAAGTAAAATTACTTAATGATTTCGGTCTTCTTGAGAAGGGTTCTTACGGTTTCAGTGGGCTGAGCACCGTTTGCAATCCACTTGCTTGCCTTTTCTGCGTCGATCTTGATGTCGGCGGGATCGGTGAGGGGGTTGTAGTAACCGATTTCATCGATGAACTTGCCGTCACGGGGAGATCTCTCGTCTGCGACGATTACACGGTAGAAGGGATTCTTCTTTGAACCAAGTCTCTTGAGTCTGATTTTTACTGCCATTTTTTTGTCCTCCAAAAATGTTTTTTATTTATTATTTTTTGATTTTTATTTTTAAAAGGGAAGCTTCATACCGCCGAAGCCTCGTTTTTTGCCTCCGGTAAATTGCTTCATCATTTTCCTCATCTGGTCGAATTGACGAAGCAGCTTGTTGAGGTCCTCGACCGTCGTTCCTGAGCCGTTTGCAATTCTCTTTCTTCGTGAGCCGTTTATAAGCTCGGGGTGCAGACGCTCCTCTTTGGTCATTGAGAGTATCATCGCTTCGGTTTTTGCCATTTGAGACTCATCTATTTGTGCGTTTTTAAGAGCACTCGTATTAACACCGGGGAGCATACCTATAAGGTTGTTGAGGTTGCCCATCTTTTTTAACTGACGCATCTGCACAAGGAAGTCCTCAAGAGAGAACGTCTGCTCTCGCATCTTGCGTTCAAGCTCCTTTGCATTCTTTTCGTCAAATGCAGCCTCTGCCTTTTCAATAAGGGAAAGAATATCTCCCATACCGAGGATGCGTGATGCCATTCTGTCGGGGTGGAACAGCTCAAGTGCATCCATCTTTTCACCAATGCCGATGAACTTTATGGGCTTTCCGGTAATGTATTTTACCGAAAGAGCGGCACCGCCTCGGGTGTCACCGTCCATTTTCGTAAGCACAACGCCCGTAATGTCGAGCAGCTCGTTGAAGCTCTTAGCTACGTTTACTGCGTCCTGACCGGTCATTGCGTCAACCACAAGCAAAATCTCCGAGGGATTTGTGGCGGTCTTGATTTTTACAAGCTCCTCCATAAGCTCCTCGTCAATGTGCAAACGACCCGCCGTATCGATTAAGACCATATCGTTGCCGTTCTTCTTTGCGTGCTCTATACCCGCCTTTGCAATATCGACGGGCGAAATCTTCGTTCCAAGCGAAAAAACGGGAACGTCAACGGATTCACCGACGATTTTAAGCTGATCGACTGCGGCAGGACGGTATACGTCACAGGCAACGAGCAGGGGACGCTTGCCCTTTGATTTATAAAGGTTGGCAATCTTTGCAGCGTGCGTGGTTTTTCCCGCACCCTGAAGTCCGACCATCATAATAACCGTAGGTGGCTTTGGACTGATTGTGATTTTGGGCGTTTCCGTGCCCATAAGCTTTATAAGCTCTTCGTTTACTATTTTAACTATCTGCTGGGCAGGGAGCAGGCTTTCAAGCACCTCTTGACCGACCGCCCTCTCTGTGACGGCACTTGTGAAGTCCTTTACAACCTTAAAGTTAACGTCAGCCTCAAGAAGCGCAAGCTTTACCTCTCGCATTCCCTCCTTGACGTCCGCCGCAGAAAGCTTTCCTTTGCTTCTGAACTTTTTAAAAGCGTTCGCAAGCTTTTCTGTAAGGTTCTCTAACATATCAGAATCCTTTGTTCGTTATTTCTTCTATGAGCGTCGTGAGAAGCAAGGCTCCGTCACGCACTCCTGTGTTCTCAAGACCTTTGCGGAGCGAGTCAAGCTGCTTTGCCAAATCGCAAAGACGCTCGTGCTGTGCGGCAAGACCAAGCTTTTCTTCAAGAAAGGTCAGCTGCTCCTCACCACGCTTTATGATGTGTCTGATACCTTGACGTGAGATGCCCTCGTCCGCAGCAATTTCCGCAAGCGAGAGGTCATCGTCGTAATATGCCATCATCACGGTTCTTGTATGCTCATCGAGTACGTCGCCGTAAAAATCAAGCAAATATGCCATTCGCAGATTTTTTTCGAACATAGAAAATCACCTCGGTTTTTGTAGTGAGCGTGCTGTGTGATTTTTACACCAAAGACAGTGTAAAGCAAATTACTTTACAAGTATAACAGATTTGTATCTCTTTGTCAATACTTTTTTAGAAAAAAATAAAAAATCTTTCAAAACCTCTTGATTTTTTTAAAAAAATATGATACAATAATGCAGTATGAAATAAAAAGTAAACATTCGCAGCACGAATTCTTTTACCGCCAGACCCTCTCAGCTGACTTTAAAAGGATACAGGCTCGGTTGTTTTAAAAAAATAAGGAGAACAAAAATGGCTAACATTAAGTCCGCAAAGAAGCGTATTCTTGTAAACCAGACCAAGGCACTTCAGAACCAGATGATCAAGAGCCAGCTCAAGACTGTTATTAAGAAGTTCAACGCTGCTGTTGACGCAGGTGATAAGGCTGCTGCTTCCGAGGCTTACAAGCTTGCTGTTAAGAAGGTTGACCAGGCAGTTGCTCACGGCATTCTTCATAAGAATAACGCAGCTCACAAGAAGTCTCAGTTCACTCTCAAGTTTAATAAAATGGCGTAAAGCAATAAATCCCGTCCGACTAAACCCACGGACGGGTATTTTTCTTTTTTCTTAAACTATTGACTTAATATATTTTAAATGTTATAATTTAATTAAAATTTTAATTTAGGAGAAATCGATGCCTAATTACGAAAAGCTCTCTCCCGAAATTTCGGAGCGAATCAGATATGATATAGAGCACGGCACCCGCCCAAGCTTTGGAGCAAAAGGGTCGAATGCCGTCCGTCGCAACCCGAATTTTGACCGTGAGTCGATTTGGCGTCCTGCATACGTGCGTGACGTAGATAAAATTATGCACAGTCCTTATTATAACCGTTATACCGACAAGACGCAAGTCTTTTCCTTTTATAAAAACGACGATATAACAAGACGTGCGCTTCACGTCCAGCTTGTCTCCCGTATTGCTCGGTCGATAGGCTCGGTGCTTAATTTGAATCTGGATTTGATAGAGGCAATAGCCCTCGGCCACGATATAGGACACACCCCGTTCGGTCACGCAGGGGAGAGGTATATCAGCGAGGTGTATAACGCAGAGACAGGCAGATATTTTAATCATAATGTTCACAGCGTAAGGGTTCTTGACGGAATATTTCCTCTTAATATAACTCTTGACACTCTTGACGGAATAATAACGCATAACGGCGAATTTGAAATGCACGAGTATCGCCCATCTCTTATGCCTAACTTTGAGGCATTTGACAAAATGGTTGAGTCGTGCTATACGGATCAGGAAAACATTAGGCACATCGTTCCCTCTACTCTTGAGGGCTGTGTTGTGCGTGTGTGCGATATCATTGCATATCTCGGCAAGGACAGACAGGACGCAACCAGAGCAAAGCTTGTGGATTCAGATACCTCTCTTGGTGATGCAGGCATAGGAACTATAAATGCGGAGATCATAAATAACCTTGAGGTCAATATTATAGAAAACAGCTACGGAAAGCCTTATATTATGCTTGATGCCGAGCATTATCAGGGTATGAGAGCTGCAAAAAAGACTAATTACGATATGATATATAAGGCAGATAAGGTGGCAAAGGTTCTTGACGACACCGTAAATCCAATGATGCAGAAGATGTATTACCGTCTGCTTAACGATTTGAAAAAGGGAAATAAGTCGTCGCCCATATTTTTACATCACGTTAATTTTGTACAGGGGAATCACTATGCCGCCCCCGCTCCGTACATAGAAACCGAACCGAATCAGATAGTCGTTGACTATATGGCGTCTATGACGGACGATTATTGCACCGAGCTTTATCACTATTTGTTCCCGAGGAGCAAGATTGACATAAAATATCACGGTTATTTTGAAGATTTGCTTAAATAAACAGGGTAAAAAACAATGAGAAAAAACTAATGTCAAGGTTGAAATTTATAAACCAAGCTTATAAGTTCACACTGACATATGATGCAAAGGAGCCTTAAGGCTCTATCAAGACTTGTTGCACCACGCAACGACTTCTACGCATTTTAAACTATTTTGAATTCTTAAATCGTTTTCCGTTACTCTCGGTAGTGAGGAATTCGTCATAGATTATAGCGGAGTGAAAAAGGCTGATATTATTCTTGCCTACGTCTTGTCACAGATACGTCCTTGTCACCTGCAGTATATCCCGATATCTTGCCCGATTACGGAATTTGAAAGTTCTGCCTCGATTTTTTTACCATAATTCCAATATCGCACGTTGTTATGATGTAATCGTTTGAAGCGATTGATATTTTTTGTAGAAAAAGTTTTCGTTCTTGTAAATTTGTAGGCAAGCTCGGACGAGGCTTGGATTCCGGAGCATTGATTACGTTGAGCCTCTATTCGTCTTCACTACCTTGATTATGCATACAGATGTCTTGGATAAGTAAACGACGATGAGTAGTAAAGAATTATATCCGCTCGCTTCAAAGACTTTCGAAATAATCAATGGGAGAGGGAAATGAGCAAAAGCACCGTCCCGTCAGCAAGCGGTGCAACCCTCCCACCTCTTTTGACACGTGAACGTAATAAGAAAAACCGCATTTGAACAAAATAAGAGCCGCCCTTTCAAAGCAAGAAAAAGAAAGGACAGCTCTTTTTGTTATAAAAAATCTACGCCTGCCAAAGCAAATCGGCAGGCGTAGTGCTTTTAACGTATTAGTTAGATACGTAGGGGAGAAGTGCCATTCGGCAAGCTGTATTTATGCTGACTTGTATGTATTATTCCGCTTTGTAAACTACTTTTCCGTCGATTACGGTCATATGTACCTCTGCACATATATCGCATAGAGGATCCGCTTTCCAGATTACAACGTCGCCGTCCTTTCCGACCTCAAGGCTTCCGACTCTGTCGCCGATTCCTGTGATCGTGGCGGGGTTAATGGTGATTGCCTTCCACGCTTCGTTATAGGGCAGCCCCGACCTTACAGCCAATCCCGCAACAAGCGAAAGATACTCTATCGGTATAACGCTGGCATCTGTTATGATGGCGATATCGACACCCGCCGCATGAAGATCCGCAGGGGTCGAAAAGCTTTTGTTCAACAGCTCGTATTTAGAGATCTTTGTCAGTTGGGGGCCGACTAATGCGGGGTAGCCCTCCTTTGCAAGCTCGTCTGCAATGAGAGAACCGTCCATACAGTGGTCGAGTGTCAGTTTGAGGTTAAATTCCTTGGCTATTCTGATGGCGGTAAAAATGTCATCCGCACGGTGTGCGTGTGCCTTTAAGGGAATCTCCCCCGCCATAACGGGCAGCATTGCTTCAAGCCTGAAATCAAACGCAGGGTCTTTTCCTGCTTGCTTGTCTTCGTAATATTTCTTTGCTTTGTAAAGGAATTCTCTAAACATAGCGGCGACAGCCATTCTTGTTTTCGGGGCTTTGCCTTTTTCCCCGTGGATCCTTTTCGGGTTTTCACCGAAAGCACATTTCATTGCAAGCGGATGCTTGATTATCATATCGTCAATGCGTTTGCCATAGCATTTTACAGCTGCAAAGGTTCCGCCGATTATATTTGCACTGCCGGGACCCGTGCATACAGAGGTGACACCACCCTTGACAGCATCCTCGAACACTGTGTTTTGCGGGTTTATGGCGTCGATAGCACGCATTTCCGGAGTTATGGGACTTGTAGATTCGTTGTGATCCTTACCCGAAAGGTCATAGAGACCTACGTGGCAGTGAGATTCCACTAATCCGGGTGTAACGAGTCTGCCCTCTGCATCAATTATCTCTGCACCAGAGGGTGGATTGATGCTTTCACCTACATTCAAAATCTTTCCGTCGTCACCGATGAGCAGGCATCCGTTTTGAATATCATCGCCTGCCATTGTTTTTAAATGCCCGTTTTTTATAAATAGCATAATGTAAACCTCCTATAATTGTTATTTTAATTATAACATATTTTATCTTAAAAGTAAAGATAATTTTTCCACAAAAAAACACAAACGAAAGTTCGTTTCTTTGTTGACAATAACTTGTTTTTGTGTTAAAATTAATTAAAAATACATATAAGTTACAAGAGGTATGTAATGTTATTTCCGGAATTTGAAAAACGCATACAAAAAAACAATCTTTCAATGCACGAGCTTCATACGCATCCGTACTACGAAATATTTTTTTTGCAGTCAGGGGAAAGAAGTTTCCTTTTGCGAAATCAAATTCATACAATGTCAGCCCCTTCGCTATTTATAGTTCCGCCACACGAAATGCATATGACACAGGGTGGGGAATATATAAGATACAATATTTATATAATGCCGTCACACCTATATGAATACGAACGGGAGCTGCTTGACCTTCTGTCCTTGAAAAACATAAAATTAAACGCAAAAGATGCGGATTTTATATTGCGATTGCTTGATAAGGGAGTTTTTGTTTTTAAAAATCCGAAAATAAAACATAAGGAAGAAATGCTTCGTGCTGTATTTTCTGCATTTTCACTATATCTTACGGAAACGGAAATTAACGAAAGTTTCTCGATGCTTAAAGGTGCAACAAAGAGCGAGTATGTTCCCAAACAATATCTTGAAATCGTGGAATATCTCGAGAAAAATTATATGAAAAAAATAACTCTTGATGACATTTCTGCCGAGTTTTTTGTTACTAAAACTACACTTTTGAATAATTTTAAAAAGTGTTTTGGATGTTCGCCGATAGATTTTCTTCTGAATGTGCGATTAACCAGAGCCGAACGGTTGCTATTTGATTCGAGCTTTAGTGTCGAAAAAATTTCAGAAATGTGCGGATTCTCATCTGCCAACTATTTCAGCCTGATTTTTAAGAAAAAGAAGGGAAAGTCGCCGTTGAATTATAAAGCTCAATATTCCAACGATTTATTAAAATTTAATTAAAATAAAAAGGGCGAAACAATTGTTTCGCCCAAATGTTTTATTTAGGTAAATATTTTGAAGTACCTTGAATCATCTCATCGAAAAGCTTGCGTGCATCATAAGCATTGATTGTAACAAGCGGATCGTTCAAAAAGGCTTTGAAAGCGAGATCATAGTTGCCGGTTATAGCTGCTTCAACGGTAAGCTCTTGGTTGTGAGCAACTCTTGAAACGAGTGCATCGACTCCTTGGGGGATTAATCCTGCTGTAAGAGGCTGAACTCCTCGAGGGGTGAATGCTGCGTTGGTTTCCACAACAAATCCCTCCGGCATATTGGATATTTGTCCGTGGTTTGGAACGTTTACGTTGGAAATCACATTTTCAAGACCGAGAAGACCGCGCATAAGCTTCGTGCCTTCCTCGCCGGTTATATTTATTTTGATTTCTTCCTCACCCGAAACAAGTCTGTCTGCCTTCGCAAGCCTTTCCTTCAAGTGATTCTTTCTCCAAGCAACTGTTGTAAGTCCAAAGCGCCAATCCTTTACCTGCTCGGGGCTTTCAAGATACCATTTGCCGGGACAGAATTCCGCAAGGTGGCGGTCGCCTGCTGCCGCTATTGCACCGTATCTTCTGAAGAGATCGAATTTAACCTTGTTTGCACAAGCGAACGAGTTGTTCATCCAATTCTCATCCTTTAAGTTATCGCCGTCTTTATAGAATTTATTGGCATATTCGGCATATATGTCAAATACATCTTCGTTTCCTATATGTGCACTCGTGAGCCATGTGAAGTGGTTGATTCCCACAACGCTTACGTTAACGTCTTCACGCTGAACCTTGATTCCTGTTTTTTGGGCGTAGGCATTAGCTATGATATTCTGAGTTCCAAACACCTCGTGGCAGCAACCAAAGGCTTTGATTTTAGGGAAGAACTTGTAAAGGGAGGAAATACACATAGTCATAGGATTGGTGTAATTGATGACCCATGCGTTGGGGCAATAGTCACGAACACCTTCTGCAAAAACCTTGAACATCGGTATAGTTCTGAGTGCACGTATTATTCCACCGGGACCGGTGCTATCACCAACCGATTGATAGATTCCATATTTTTCAGGAGCATGAACGTCTACTTCCATTTCATCTAATGTTCCCGGGAGAATGGAAATAACAACGAAATCTGCACCGCAAAGAGCTTCCTTCAATGTGGGAACTGCTATGTATTTCCATTTTCCGTTTGCGTCAGGAAGGGAATTCATCTTGTTTCCAATAATTTCGTTAATCTTTGCAGCATTCATATCTATATCGTATAGATAGACCTCACCGGAGATCGCAGTATCAACGGCGAGGTCGCTCATAAGCCCCCAAGCCCATCCGCGAGAACCTCCTCCAATATATGCAATCTTCAATCCGGAAACGCTTTTTCTGTCATCAGAATAAACCATAAATAAATACTCCTTTGATTCTTAAATTTTTTTATTAAATTTTTACGAATTCGAACATTAACCGTGTTACCTTACGGCACCACCCGAAAATAAAAGATTTTCGCACATTCCTTGAAATACAGTCGTTCCCATTTGCTTGAAATCAGACATATGCGAACTTTGTATATTACAATTATATCACTGTAAATTCGGTTTAGCAATATAATAAATAATATTTATGAGGGTTTTTTTACATATATATTTCAAAAAAATAAAAGCACTTTGCTTGTTAGGCAGAGTGCTTTAATGCTTTTAAATTGTTTTTTCGTTGCTAAAGACAATAAATATCAGATCTAAGGCTTTTGCCTTTTTCGTTTAAGCTCATACTGTCTTATAACATATCCTGTAGTCGAACAATCCGTATCGTCCCCAAAAGTACACAAAGCTTCGACCTCCGGGGGCAGGGGCGATGGAAGCTTCGGTCGAGGGCTTCGGGAGAGGCGAGGACGATAGTCTTTTTAATCAGGTAGTGAGAAAGGATGGAAGATTTCTTTAATAACGATCTTATTTAACATATTTGTTATACGTGATGGAGAAGATATAGCACGTATATTATACCATAACTTTCAAGTTATGGTAGGGCATTTCATTTGAATGTTTACAAATCGGTGAAAATTTGTTATTATATATATGAATAAAATAGGAAAATAGATGCTGTCGGAAATCTTTCGTTTCCGACTATCTTGGAATTATGCCGAGAAAGATAAGGCTCATTAAGAAAACCGTTAAAAAATCGTTTTTGGGGAGGAATAAAATGAAATTACTTTGTATTGGAAATTCATTTTCCGTTGACGCATGCACCTATATGACTAACATCGCCGAGGCAGGCGGATTTGAGCTCACAACGGTCAATCTCGTGATCGGAGGCTGCTCGCTCGAAAGACACTGCTCAAACATTGGTATGAACGATGACGACCACCTCTATGCGAAGAAAGTAAATGCAAAAAATGTCGGTAATATCTCGCTTGACGAGGCACTCGCCGAGGACACGTACGACGTTGTGAGTATCCAGCAGGCGAGCCACTATTCGGGTATGTGGGAGACCTACGAGCCTTATCTTATGACGCTCGTCGAGCACGTAAGGAAATTCCAACCAAATGCAAAGCTCGCTATTCACCAGACCTGGGCTTATGAGCAGGATGCATTTCACAGCGAATTCGATAACTATGGAAGAAACCGCCACCTTATGCACGCAGCTCTCACCGAGTGCTATGAAAGAGCGGCAAAGATTTCGGGTGCGGACCTCATCGTTCGCTGCGGCGATCTTATAGCAACACTCCGTGACAGCTGGCGATTCGACCCCGAGAAATTCGGCTCAAGGCTTACGCGCGACGGCTGCCACTTAAACTACGAGTACGGCAGATACGCCATAGGACTTATGTGGTGTGCGACCCTCGGTATGAAGAACGTCGAGGACAACAGCTTCCGTCCGCCCTTGTTTGGTCTCTCGGAGGAGAAGCTTGCCTTCATCCGCCGCACGGTCAAAGAGCTTGTAGGCTAAAAAACAAAAGCGAGGCTATCACCTTGACGTAGTATACCCCCTGTCTGCTTGACAGGGGGTATACTGTATTATTTTACTTTCTGTGACTTTCACTTAGGAATATAAACAAAAAAAGACACCCTGTACAACACAGAGTGTCTTATTGTTTTTAATGTGTTTTTTCCTTGTTATAAGCTTCCGTTCGAGGTCAAAAGATTTTGTCTTTTTCGCAGAGAACGGGGTTGTCTTATAACATTTGT
>JAZOQA010000073.1:0-7173 GCA_045655765.1 Eubacteriales bacterium
GAATTTGAACAAACAAGCTCCGCAAATCCCTCACTATGATGAGCAGGAGAAAACTTATGCGGCTTCATTTCATAAAGAAGCACGTTACATCCAAGGTTGGCCGCCTGCCAAGCTGCCTCACAACCCGCAAGACCTGCTCCAATGATTTTTACAGTAGGCTTATTACACATCACTCGATCACCGTCATTTCTTCTTCTCTCTTATACTCGCAGCCCTTTTCCTTGCATATAACGCTCTTTCTCGACTTTCTGTAAAACAGCATTCCTCCGCAATCCGGACATTTCTCTGAAAGAGGCATATCCCAGGTTGAAAAATCGCACTCTGGATACTTCTCACAGCTGTAAAAGAGCGTTTTGCCCTTTCCGTGCCTTGCAATTATATCCGACGAGCATTTGGGGCAAGGAACGCCGAGCTTCGTAGTCTTCTGCTTTGTAAACGTGCAGATAGGATAGTTCGAGCACGCATAAAACGTCCCAAAGCGTCCGCTACGTACAAGCATATCAGCTCCGCAAGCCTCGCAGGCAAAGCCTGCAAGTGTAGGCTTCGTCTCCTCTACCTCAGTCACGTTTCCATCCTTGTCAACTGCTTTTGTGTTTTTGCACGCAGGATACGAGGGACAGGCAAGAAATCTGCCGAAGCGTCCGTTTTTGTAAATCATCTTGCTTCCGCACTTTTCGCATACAACGTCGCTCTCCTCCCTTGGAATTGCAACCTTTTTCGTATCCGATGCAGACGAAGCGACAGCAAGCTCTTCCTTAAACGTCTTATAAAAATCCGAAATTACGCCGATTATGGTGTTTTCCTTGTTTTCGATAGAGTCAAGCTTCGACTCCATTGAAGCTGTAAACTCGTAATCAACGATTTCTGGGAAATATTTACTCATAAAATCCGTGGTAATCTCGCCAAGAGGCGTCGCTACGAGCGACTTGCCGTCACGCTTTACATACTCACGGTTAATTATTATCGAAATTATCGGAGCATAGGTTGATGGGCGTCCTATACCGTTTTCTTCAAGGAATTTTATAAGCGAGGCTTCCGTATATCTTGCGGGAGGCTCGGTAAAATGGCGTGTTTTTTCGATTTTATATTCACTGAAAATCTCACCCTCCTTGATATTCGGGAGCTTTGAAAGACTTACGTCCTCGATTTCCTGCTCTTTTTCGGTGTCGTCGGAATGGTCGTAAAGAACCATATATCCTTTTGATTTTACAATATATCCGCCTGCCTTGAAAAGATAGCCCGAATTCTCCACATCTACCGTAATGGTATCTAGCACGGCGTGCTGCATCTGGCTTGCAACAAAGCGTTCCCAAATGAGCTTATAGAGCCTGTATTGATCGGTAGTCAAAAGCTTTCTTATCTTCTTCGGCTCGATATATATGTTCGAGGGTCTTATCGCCTCGTGAGCGTCCTGCGAGTTTGCGCCTGCTTTAAACACTCTTTTTCCTGTAGGAACAAGCTCTTCTCCGAATTTTTCACTTATATACTCTGTTGCGATTCTCTGTGCATCCTCAGAAACACGGGTGGAATCTGTACGCATATACGTAATGAGACCTTGTACGCCGCCAAACTCCGCACCGAGGTTAAGACCGTCGTAAAGCTCCTGTGCGACCTTCATTATCCTCTGCGTCTGATAACCGAGACGCTTTGACGCCTCCTGCTGTAAGGTAGAGGTGGTGAAAGGAGGCGCGGGCATCTTATGTTTTTGAGAATGCTTGACCGAGACGACCTTAAAATCACCGTTCAAAATAGCATTTTCAATAGTGTCGGCTTCCTTGGCACTTGAAATTTTTTGCTTTCCCGTTTTGTCTCCGTAAAACTTTACGCTTAGCGGCTCTCCCTCTGAGGTGTTAAGCATTACGTTTATGTTCCAAAACTCTTGAGGAACAAAGTTTTTTATTTCCTTTTCTCTCTCTGTAACGATACGTGCAGCAACAGACTGAACTCTCCCCCCTGAAAGACCGCTTTTGACGTTTTTCCAAAGGACCTCACTCAGGCTAAATCCGACAATTCTGTCAAGAATTCTTCTTGCCTGCTGAGAATTTACGAGGTCCTCGTTGATTTTTCGAGGATTTTTTATCGCTTCCTTAACGGCGTTTTTTGTAATTTCGTTAAACGTAACACGGCAAGCCTTATCCTTAGATATACCAAGCTGCTCCGCTATATGCCAAGAAATCGCCTCCCCCTCACGGTCAGGGTCAGTTGCAAGAAAAATTTTAGATGCGGATTTTGCTTCTTTTTTAAGTTCCTTGATGACGTCGCCTTTTCCTCTGATGTTTATATAATGAGGCTCAAATCCGTTTTCCACATCTATTCCAAGACTGCTCTTGGGGAGGTCTCTTATGTGACCCTTAGATGCTATTACCTTGTAATTTGAACCGAGATAGGATTTTATCGTATTCGCCTTTGCAGGCGACTCAACTATTACTAAATTAGACATTTTTATAAGCGGCTTTTTACCGCTCCTTTCTGTTAAAGATTACGTGCGACACGCTCACCTGGGAGCATTTTTATAAATCTGCCCATTTCGAGCTTTAAAAGAGCTTTCATTACGTCACGTAACGAATTCTCATCGTCTACAAGCGATTCTATAAGGCAAGAATCGCCCCCGGGTATTTTCTTGTAAATTTTCAATGTCCGCTCGTCAAATCCGACAGGGACGCACTCCTTTCTTTTTTCTTTGAATATCGGCGTAGCCTCTGTAACAGAAGCCAAGCCCTCGGACGGCACTGCTTCTTTGGCAGGCTGCTCCTTGCTATTTCTTTTTTGCCTCGGTGGATTAAAAATCGTGTCCTCTACAGAAACGGCACTGACCTTATATTTGGAAAGTGTTTCGTTCATATCGGTCATGCTGACTCTGCCTTTAAGGTTGAACGGATTTAAAATTCCTGCGTATTCCGCCTCGAAATCACGGATTATATCATCCGCACAGGTGCATACCCTTGCTCCGTTTTTCAAAAGCAGGGTTGGTGCCTCGCTGTTTTTGCTTCCGACGTTTGCCGGCAGAGCGTATACGGGACGACCCTGATTTTTCGAGTGCCTTGCGGTAAAAAGCGAACCGCTTATCTCACAACCCTCAATTACGAGCGTTGCGGCACAAAGGCCGCTTATTATTCTGTTTCTTCTTGGGAAATTGTATTTGTGAGGCTTTGTTCCCGGTGCGTATTCGGTGAAGACACAGCCCGTCTTTACAATTTCACGTGCGAGCGTTTTATGCTCTATGGGATAGCATACGTCAATACCGCTGCCTAAAACGGCAACCGTTTTTCCGCCCGAAAAAAGTGCACCCGCCGTAGCAACACCGTCAATGCCTCGTGCCATACCGGAAACCACAACTGCTCCCGCCCGTGCAAGGTCGGAAGAAATTTCAAATGCATTTTTTCGTCCGTAAGCGGAAAGCCAGCGAGTTCCGACAACAGAGATAGCAAAGCTCCTTGAAAAATCGGGAAGCTTGCCTCTATAATAAAGCAAAACGGGCGGTGTAGGTATTTCTCTTAGCTTTTGGGGGAAACGCTCGTCCCAATACGTAAGAATTCCAACCCCCTTACTCATACAAAAGCTGCAAATTGCTTTTGCACGCTCAAGATTCTTGTCAAGAAGCTTGTCCGCCTCCGAAGAAGATTTGAGTACAGATGAAAGCTCCTCGGCAGAAGCGAAATATATCTCTTCAGCACTTGAAAAACGCAAAGAGAGCTTTGCAAACGTTTCTGTGTCGGGAGTCAAAAGAAGTGACAGCCATATATCGTATACAATTTTCTCCATAACCGTCACACCTCCAAATTATAAGCTTTAAAAGTCTATTTTACTTTGCTCCCACATAAGAACCGCCGCCGCACAGGAGGCGTTCAGGGACTCTGCATTTTCTGTGATTGGAATATAAACACTCTTGTCACAAAGATTTGATATTTCTTTAGGGATTCCGTGCCCCTCGTTTCCGATTATTATTATATCATCAGCACGAAGCCCTACTTCTGAGACGGTAATCGCATCATCCGAAAGCTCCGCTGCAAGAACACGTCTTCCACACTCACGTGCAACAGTTACAAATTTAGCCGTGTTGGAAACGATGGTGATTTTTACCTTGAATAGACTACCCATCGCACATCTAATAGTGCGTGAATTATAAACGTCGGCACAGTCGGAGCTTAAAACTATATGTTCTATTCCGAAAGCCACAGCACACCTGATGACAGAGCCAAGATTGACAGGGTCACGCAAAGAGCATAGAAAAAGTGCTCTTTGACGGGGTAAAATAAAAAACTCTTCCTTATATATTATATCCACTTTGGAGAAAAAGTCAAGATATTTTATAATACTAATCATACCTTGAGGGGCTTTTTCCGAAGAAATTTTCTCAAACACCTCATCCGAGACGAGTTTTACCTCACAATTTTTATATTTTTCCGATTTAAGAAGCACCTCGAGCCTCTCGCCGTTTTTAGATAAAGCCGCCTCCGTAACAATGATATGTGTTAAGGGCAGACCGTATTCCATAGCTTCAAAAGTCAGCTTTACTCCCTCGACAATAAAAGAGCGGCTTTCATCTCTATATTTCTTTTCGCCGAGCGAAGATGCCCATTTTATAAACGGATTCGCACGGCTCGTTATTTTCTCACCTGTAACGTACATCACTTTTTCCTCGTATTAAAATTGCTAAATTAAGCAAAAAGAGGGGTGTCGCACAAGCACGTGCGACGCCCCAAATTATCAAATTAAAGTGCTGCCTTTGCCTTTTCGCAAATTGCTGCGAATGCATCCTTGTCGGAAACTGCAATTTCAGCAAGCATCTTACGGTTGAGGTCGATGCCTGCAACCTTGAGACCGTGCATAAGAGTGGAATAGTTCATTCCGCAAACCTTTGCCTGAGCGGAAATTCTTGCAATCCACAGAGTACGGAAATCTCTCTTTCTCTGCTTACGTCCTGCGAAAGCATAGTTACCGCTCTTGAGAACAGCCTGCTTCGCCATCTTAAAGTGCTTGGATTTTGCACCCCAATAGCCCTTTGCGGCCTTAAGAATGCTCTTTCTTCTTTTACGCGTCATAAGCGCGCCCTTAATTCTTGCCATTTTATCAAATCCTCCGAAATTTCTGTCGTTGCCTTATTACTTCTGAATAAGGGCTCTGTAAGTGGGCGCAAAGCTCTCGCTGAGTATTGCACTCTTGCGAAGACCTCTCTTGCGCTTTGCAGTCTTAATGCCAAGCTTGTGGCGGTGGTTGTTGTGAGACATCTTAATCTTTCCGCTTCCGGTAAGAGAAAATCTCTTCGCAGATGCTTTATGTGTCTTAATCTTTCCCATTTTTATTCTCCTTTTCTCGGGTTTGCCCCTAAATTTAAATCTTGATTACTTTTTATCCGGCTTGACGGGAGAAAGCATAATAGACATAAATCTACCATCGAGAGACGGCTTTTTGTCGGTCTGACCCACCCCCTCAAGGGCTGCCATAAACTTCTCAATTACTTCCCTACCAAGCTCAAGGTGCGTCATTTCACGACCTCTGAAGCGTACGACTACCTTGACCTTGTTTCCCTCACCGAGAAACCTCTTTGCCTGATTTACACGGGTGTCAAAGTCGTGTTGCTCTATACGGCAGGACAACTGAACCTCCTTAACCTTAACAACAACCTGCTTCTTTTTTGCTTCCTTTTCTCTCTTATCACGCTCAAAGCAGAACTTGCCATAATCTACGGCTCTGCATACAGGCGGCTGAGCAGTAGGTGCAATAAGCACAAGATCTACTCCGTTGTTGTATGCATACGTACGTGCATCATCGGTATTCATAACACCGAGCTGCTCGTTCGCTGTGCCGATAAGTCTTACCTCGGGAACCTTGATTTCCTCATTAATAGGTAACTCTTTACTGTTGTTAGCGCTAATGGTTTTGTACCTCCAAAACAAAAAAATGTATGCAAGAAAGCAAGCCTTTCCGCACACACCTGTCCCCAAAATAACAAAGGGGTAAAATGTATTAACACGTACGCACCCTTGTGGTACGGTGAGAACGGAGTTCTGCTTCCTTTTATGAAGTATCTTTTTACTTCCTCGAAGATTATATCACAGTTTTTTTCGTTTGTCAATAGTTTTTTAAAAAAAATCCGTTTTTTTGCATTTTCCACTTTTTGAACAAAAATTTTGCTCAAATATTGGTAATTTTACCATCTTTACAAACAGGAAAATTTGTTGTATAATAAGCTCGTTGAAAGTAAACGTCTTGAAGAAGCATCAATCTTATGATGACACAACCCCGAGAGTACGTTTCGAGATAATCGGCTGTAACGGTCGTGAGCTTCTGTGTTTTTCCACAGAGGCTCTTTTCCTTTTATTAATATTGAACGCATCTTGCACGTCACGCACGAAGTTCCTGACCGAGAACGCAGGCGACCACTGCGTAACAGCGTTCTTGAAGAACCGCATTGCCTTGTTTGCCGCACGTGCAAGAAGAAAGTCAGGCACAGACGGGCTTGTCAAGCCCTTGAAGCCTGCAAAAAGCTCCTTTGAAACCGCCATTGTGACCTGTTTGCCGTTCTCATAGAATGTGATGCTGTTGCTCTTCGTTACAAGTTCTACGTCACGCTCGCCCGAAATTTCATCAGAATCCATTTGGAAATTTTCGTCATTTTGAATTTCAGGGTTGACTTTTAGAGCGTTTTGTAGTATACTAGTAATGAAAAGGTGACCTTTGTCGCGGATTCCCTCACCGTTCTCGGTGGTTGGCTCCGTTGTGAACGACAAGGTTGCCTTTTCTGTTATTACGTCGTGCAAGTACACTCGGTTACTCTGTGTATCTCTTTGTACCATAACTCCCATATAAAACTTTTCATTTCCTATAGTTATCGGTGCAGCAATAGTTATTCTCTCGTAAGATTTTCCTTCAGGCTTATATACATCTATTATCTTACCCTTTGATAAAACTTTTGGTATTGCTTTAAATGATATTATTTTGTTTCGCGTTAAACCGTGTCCGCGGTCATCACTAAAGCTCGATGCTGTAACCGAAACTTTACCAAGCTCTTTCGTTTCAACCTCATTGCCGAAGCTGTTAAAGAACATAATTACCTTTTCTTTAAGCGTTCCCGGTTCTTCACTTGAAAATTCTTTTCCGGAAAGCTTTGAAACGGGTGTCATTTTCGTTATTAAACGAGCATTTTCTTCATATAAGTCGGATCGTAGCCAT